>CAZSBE010000048.1:0-17364 GCA_964604955.1 uncultured bacterium | reverse complement strand
CAGGAGGTCCGTGTTGACCAGGGTCTTGGGGACATTGCCGTAATGCTCTTTTATCTCCACCTCTTTGCCCAGCGACGGCAGCCGCTTCTTCTGGTAGTCAACCGCGTTGCGGGCGATCTCGACAACGTCCTCCTTGTCCAGGCGGGGGGGCGACCCGACCTTGCCGAACCTGGACGCGATCTTGGTGAGGCGCATTATGTCGTTCTCCATCTCGTGCACCGCGCGCCTGGTGCGCTCGTCCGCCGAGTGCTCCTTGAGAATCTGCGCCCAACCCATGAGCGACGACAGGGGCGTTCCCAGTTGATGCGCAGTCTCCTTGGCCATTCCCACCCAGATCGACCGGCGCTCGCCGACTATGATGCCGCGCAGCCCCAGGTAACTCATCAATATGAAAACCGCCAGCAGCGCGCCGGATGCCAGCGGCAGCCACTTGAGGCCGCTCGTGATTGCGGGCTCTCCATAGTGGACGCTGCCCAGGAACCTCCCAGTAACGGGGTCGAACATGAGTACGGGGTGGTTCTTCCGGTCCATTCGGCGCACGACTCCGATGATCTCGCTCATAGTGCCCTCAGGGGGCGCGGCCGGGTTGGTCTCGACAAAGAGCTCCCAGCTGACGTCGTCGGCGCTGATACCCTCTCCCACGTTCTTCCAGGTATACGGTACCCCTCTCGGGTCGGTTATCACGATGGGGAAGTTTATGTCCTTGATTATCTCGTCGAAGATGTAGCGCACGTCCTCGTCGCGCGTCGCGGGGTAAGTCGCGGCCGCGCAGAACTTGGCGAACACCCTGGTGAGCGTGTTCGTCTGCACTTCGAAGCTGCGGACGAGCGAGTAAGTGTAAGCGAAGATCAGGACCACGAGGATCATCGCCGCGATGAAGGTATAAGTCCTCGCGCCCGTCACGCTAATCAGTGCGCGCAACCTCACCATCTGTCCTCCCTTTAGGTTCTACTCGCTCTGCTTGCGCCAGTTCCAGGTGCCCTCTCTGACCTTCTTCCGGGCCTCCTCGAAAACCGGCTCGGCGAACTTGCTGTCCCAGACACGGTCTTCATACTTGCGCTTCTCCACGGTCTTCAGGAACCCTTCGAACTCCTTGAAATAGGACCCGTATATGTGGAAGCTGTCCACGAACTCGGCGTACCGGCCACAGGCGACGGGCCTACCGGTCTTCTCCTCTATGCTCGCCGCGATGCGGCCCATCAGATCGGTGAGCGCGAAGAGGTTCATGAAGGCCGCCTTGTAGGCGTCCCTGGACCGCCAGTGGACATTCATGTTGAGCACCGCGCCGCCGCCCTCCTCCATGAGCCTGCACCAGATCCTCTGCAGGCAAGGAGGGTCCTCGAAGAACCTGTCGGTCTTGACCACCCAGGTTATGGCCTGGGCCCGCCGCGAGTAAGGCGACTCGCTCAGCTTCCGGGCGATGTAGTCCATCTGGTCTATGCGCTCCCCGCCGTCGCCGTGCGGGTAGGAGTAGAGCCGCTCGTGATATGTGTAACTCCACTTTCCCTCTTCGGGCTTTATCCAGTCGTCATGGATGCCGTCCACGACTTCCAGCCGGTACACTTCCAGGTCCTCGAGCCCGCCGGGGAAGGCGCGGTGTATCCTGGGCTCGCCCAGGGGGTCGTTCATGACCATCACCATGGAGCAGTCCTTGCTGGGCGGATCCTCCGGCCGGTCGTACTCGGTCTTTATGCTGATGCCGTCCTTATAGCAGAGGATGACTGCCTGCTCCCATACCTCCGGCACCGTCTGCCCCTCAACCCTGAGTACGGGGATCGCGCCTCTCACTCTCTCGCCAACGGTCGCCATATCAGGTTAACCTCCCACCATTCTGTCGATGTCCGCCTTCATTCTATCCCAATGCGTTCCCTGCCAATAGTATCTACCGCAGGAGGGGCAGATTGCAAACTTATCGTGAGCCTCGTAGACGTACTCGGGTATGCGGCCCCTTGCCGTCTCTTTCTCAACGTCTTCCAGTTCGACGTTGCAGAAGCTGCACCGGGTGAAGTAGGCGAGGTTCTCCACGCCGACGGTCCCCACAACCTGCCGGACCTGCTCCTCCAGTGTGTCGCTCTTAAGACAAATGCCCTCGCCGAGTCTCGCGACCAACGCGGCATTGCGCGATACCACCCTCCTCCCGGTCTGCCTTGCGAGCTTGACTATAGGTGGTATGTCACAGGTCGCGATATAGTCTGTGTCGAGTCCCAGTATCCTCAGCCATCGGGCCAGTTTCCCGGCCGTGGCGTCTACAAGGAGCCGCACGTTTCTCACCCGCAGTAGGGGTTTATTCAAGGACCTTCAGACCGCCCATGTATGGAAGGAGGGCGTCGGGCACGCGGACTTTGCCGTCCCCGGTCTGGTAGGTTTCGAGTATCGCGATCACGGTCCTGGGGAAGGCCACCCCCGAACCGTTCAGGGTGTGTACGAACTGCGCCTTCTCGCCCTTTCCCGGCCTGAACCGTATGCCCGTCCGCCTCGCCTGGAAGTCCTCGAAGTTGGAGCATGACGAGACCTCCAGCCACTTCTGGTTTGCGGGCGCGTACACTTCGAGGTCATAGCACTTGGCCGCGGCGAAAGAGAGCTCGCCCGTGCAGAGCATGTTCACCCGGTACGCGAGTCGCAGCGCCTGGAGGACGTCTTCGGCGTCACCGACCAGCGCCTCGAGCTCTTCATAACTGGTTTCGGGCCGCACGATCTTCACGAGCTCGACTTTGTCGAACTGGTGCACGCGCTGAAGCCCCCGCGTGTCCTTCCCGTATGAGCCGGCCTCCCTTCTGAAGCAAGGCGTGTAGGCCGCGTAGCGCAGGGGCAGGTCGGCGCCCTCCAGGATCTCGCCCCTGTGGAGATTGGTGACCGGTACTTCGCCGGTCGGGATCAGGAAAAGGTCGTCCACCGGCGCGTGGTACATGTCCTCTTCGAGTTTGGGAAGCTGCCCCGTCCCGAACATGGCCTCGCGGTTCGAGAGGCAGGGCGGCCAGATCTCGGTGTAGCCGTGCTTTCCTATGTGCATGTCCAGCATGAAAGACATCAGGGCCCGCACCAGCCGGGCACCCGTGCCCCTGAAGATGACGAAATTGCTGCCGGCCACCGTGGCGCCGCGCTTGAAGTCCACGAGCTCCAGCGACTCGGCCAGGTCCCAGTGGGGGGCGGGCTCGAAGTCGAACACGGGGAGCGCGCCCCATTCGCGGACGATCTGGTTGTCGTTCTCATCCCTGCCGACCGGCACATCGGCATGAGGCATGTTGGGAATCCAGACGAGGACAGCGTTTATCTTCTCCTCGACCTCTTTGAGCATGGCGTCGAGGTTCTTGATCCTGGCCGAGACCGCCCGCATCTCCTCGATCTTCGCGGTTGGTTCGGCTCCATCTTTCTTTTCGCGGGCGATCTCTTCAGAGACGGCGTTCCGCCTCTGCTTGAGCTTGTCGGCCTCCTGGAGAAGGTCCCGGCGCTCCTCGTCGAGTTTGAGGTACTCGTCGATGTCGACCTTCTCGAGCTTGTTCCTGACCGCCTCCCTGACGGCGTCGGGATTGGCCCTTATCAACTTGGGGTCCAGCATGAAAAAGCGTCTCCAGTCTCGGGTGTTTTACGCAAGGTAACACAGCGCCCTCCGGGCGTCAAGAAGGGAGGGCATGGCGGCGGGGGCCGTTGTGCATTTTAAGACCTGACCCCATTCAAATGCTTGTTTTCGGGTGGATTTAATGGTAATATATATAGTAACATTAAATTGAGGAGGTGAGGTATTTGCTGAGATTGTCATCAGTGCTCCTGGCTATAACTCTTTTGCCGGCATGTGTTTGCGCCCATGAGATCGTCCTCGAGGCCGAGGACTACGTCAATTCCTTCGATGCCGGCGGCACGGCCATCTACTCAACAACCTGCAGCGGCGCCAGCGGCGGCTACGCAGTGGAGGGTTTCGACTTCCCCGGTGACTGGATAGAGGTCACCCTCACCATACCCGAACTCGGAGCCTATGCGGACACGCTTCGCTCGGCCGGGCTCTATGGTTATGATAGCGACATGCGCATAACCATCATGGCCGGGGCGCCGGGCGGCGGCGATATAGAGTCCTATTACAGTCCGGTCGGCCTCGGCATTGGGTGATCGGGCATTTACTACAGTGAAGTCGCCGGGAGCGACTTCCTCAACATCGAAGAGGGCACCTTCACCGTTCGCCTTCTGAACCTCAGCGGAACGCGGTCCAGGCTCGACTGCCTTTACTTCGACGAACTGCCGGGCTCCGGAATCGAAGACGTGGGAACCTGGGGTAAGATCAAGGCGATGTGGAGGTAGACTGCTAAGGAATCGGCGCGAGTGTCTTCTGCTCGTCACCCGCGGGCTTCGGAGTGGCGCGGACCTCTCCGCTCTCATCGAGCAGGAATCCCGATATGCTCTTTCCGGGCAGGAGATGGTACCTGCTTATGTAAAGCTCGAGCAGCCTGAAGCGCTTGACGACCAGCACGGCGGCCACGCAGGTGCTGGCGAAAGCCAGCAGCGGACCGTGCCCGTTGAACTTGAAGTAGATGAGAAGCGATAGGCCGCTGAAGCCCACCGTCATGAGGTAAATAACCAGTGCGACTCTCCTCCTGCTGCCGTTGCGCAGAAGGAGCTTGTAATGAAGGTGGTCCCTGTCCCCCTTCATAACGCTCTGGCGGTTTATGAGTCTCCTCAAGACGGCGCCGATGCCGTCGATCATGGGAACGCCGAGCGCAAGAACGCCGAGAAGAGATATGCCGTGGCCGCCGTCCACGCTCGCGACACCCATGATGACCGAAGCGAAGGTGAAGCCCAGGAAGAGGCTCCCGCTGTCGCCCATGAAGATGCGGGCCGGAGGGAAGTTATGCACCAGGAAACCCGTGCACACTCCGAAAAGGATGATGCTCAGCAGGCCGACCCAGGGAACGCCGAGGCTGACGCCGAGCACCATGATGCTCAGGGACACTATGCCGCCGATGCCCGCGGCCAGTCCGTCCAGCCCGTCGGCGAGATTGAAGACGTTGGTCACCCATACTATCCAGATGATGCTGCCCACGAGCACGACTACTTCGCCCGCGCCCCCCATGAAGCCCAGGCTGCCCGCCGGGAGCATGCGGTAACCGAAGCTCACGACGAGCACCGCGGCCGCTATCTCCACGAAGAGCTTGACCCAGGCCCCGAGCCCGAAGATATCGTCCAGGATGCCCACCGATAGAATGAGCGAGCTTCCGAGCAGAAGCCCCTGGATCTGGCGCTGGAAGGTGCCCAGGGCCTCCCCGTAAACCAGGTAGAGCACGAACACGCTCAGCCAGAAGCCAAGGTATATGGCAAGCCCGCCCAGCCTCGGCATCGGCTTCCTGTGGACTTTCTCCGGGACGGGATGGTCCACCGCCCGGACATACTTCGAGATTCGGCTGCTAAGAGGCACGCAGGCCAGGGAAAAACTGAACCCCAGCAAACCGGCCCCTGCAAACAGCAGCAAGTTCATAATGTACACGCCCCCCTGGCTATTCCCAACCGTTGGTATCATAGAAAGCAGGCAACACCTTGTCAAGGTATTTTAAGAGGGTCCAGGAATCGCCGAAAGTGGTCAGGATTTGTAGTAATCTATAACGCTCTGGATTATTTCGTCGAGAGTGACCCTGGGCTCATAGCCGATCGCCTCGCGGATTTTCGTAAGGTCGGGCACCCTCCGCATCATGTCCTCGAAGCCCCGCTGGTACGCCTTTTCGTATGGCACGAACTTGACGGGGGACGAACTGCCGGTGAGCTCCTTGACCCGCTCCGCCAGATCGAGGATCTTGACCTCCTGATCGTTGCCGACGTTGAAGACGCCCCCAAGCGCCGCGTCCGAGTCGTGGAGCCCCATTATGCCGTCGACGACGTCGACCACCGAGGCGAAACATCTCGACTGGCCGCCGTCCCCGTAAACGGTTATGGGATTCCCCAGCAGCGACTGCTTCACGAACCTCGGCACCACCATGCCGTACTTGCCCGTCTGGCGGGGCCCGCAGGTGTTGAAGAGGCGAACGATCACGACCGGGAGCTTCTTCTCCCTGAAATAGGCGAGCGCCATTATCTCGTCCACGGCCTTGGACACTGCATAACTCCACCGGGTCACGGTAGTGGCGCCGAGTATGCTGTCATCACCCTCGCTGAACGGGACATCGCAGCTCTTGCCATAGACCTCCGAGGACGAGAAGATAAACACCTTCTTCTTGCCGCGGTTCGCGAGTTCGAGGACGTTCTCGGTCCCCCGGATGTTAATCTGCATGGACTTGAGGTTGCTCTCGATGACGTACTCCACCCCCACAGCCGCCGCGAGGTGGAATACCACGTCGCAGTCGTCGACGAGCCTTTCCATGACCTCCATGTCGAGCACGGTGTCTACGGTATAGGCGAACCTGGAGTCGCCTTCGAGGGAGGCGATATTATCGAAGCTCCCCGTGGAGAGGTCGTCGATGACGTGGACGTAATACCCGTCCTTAAGCAGTCTCTCCACGAGGTGGGAGCCGATGAAACCGGCCCCGCCCGTTACCAGAGCTTTCTTACCTGCCATATTAGAAGAACTCTCTCACCGAGGCGATCACATAGTCTATCTCGGCCTGTTCGAGCTCAGGGAACACCGGGAGCGACATGACCCTGGCGGCGGCTTCTTCCGTGTTGGGAAGGTCCCCCGGCTTGTATCCCAGCGCCGCGTAGGCTTCCTGAAGGTGAATCCCGAGCGGGTAGTGAATGGCGTTTCCCACGCCCTTCTCGTTGAGGAAAGCCCTCATCTCGTCGCGCTTGTCCACTTTGACCGTGTACTGGTGGTAAATATGATAGGCGTATTCCTCGGCGAATGGGGTCTCGACGGGGATATCTCTGAAGGCATCCTCATATATGGCCGCTATCTCCCGCCGTCTCTCGTTCCACTTCTTTATCTTCTTCACTTTGGCGGTCAGAACCGCCGCCTGAATGGAGTCGAGGCGGCTGTTCATGCCTATGTATTTGTACTTGTAGCGCTCGGACTCCCCGTGTTTCCTGATCGAGGAGGCGCGCTCGTAGAGACTGTCGTCGCTGGTGAGCACCATGCCGCCGTCGCCGTAACATCCCAGGTTCTTGGTCGGGAAGAAACTCAGGGTGGCCATGTCACCGAGCGAGCCGACCGGCCGTCCCTTGTAAAGCGAGCCTATGGCCTGGCAGGCGTCCTCTATTACGGGTATCCCCTTCTTGCGGGCGACATCATTGATGGGGTCCATGTCGGCGCTCTGGCCGAAGAGGTGCACGGGGACTATGGCCCTGGTCTTATCGGTGATCGCGCTTTTCACCTGCTCGGGAATGACATTGAAGTTCCTGGGGTCTATGTCGACGAACACGCAGCCGGCGCCCATCTTGACGGCGACTTCGGCCACCGAGACGAATGAGAACGGGGTCGTTATGACCTCATCGCCGGGTCCCAGGTCGACGGCCCTGAAGGCCACCTCGAGCGCGTCCGTGCCCGATGCGACGCCCATACCGTACCTGGCGCCCATGAGGCCGCTGATCTCTTTCTCGATCTCCCCGACCCACGGCCCCATTATGAACTTCCCGCTCTCGAGCACCTCTGCGATGCCGCTGTCGATTTCATCCTTGAGCGAATGGTACTGTCTTACCAGATCGATTAGGGGAATCTTCAACTCCTTACCTCCTGAGCCTTCCTGTGTACTCCTGATACCGTCACTCGCCGGTACTCCCGCACCGCCGCCGCAGGTATTCCCGCCCACTAGTCTTCGGGATAGCCCTGGGCTTCGACAAGCTGCTCCGGGGGCGTGTCCCTCACAATCCCGGCCGGGACGCCGACTACGGTCTTCCTGGGCGGCACGTCCCTGGTGACCACCGAACCCGCGCCGACCACCGAGTCCTCCCCGAGCGTGACGCCCGGAAGCAGGGTGGCGTTTGCGCCGACGCGCGCGCCCTTTCGAATGTGCGGGCCCTTACAGTGCTTGTGCCTCTCCTCGGTCCTGCCCAGGAAGTTGTCATTCGACATGGTGACCATCGGGGCGATGAAACACCGGTCCTCCACGATGCTGTGCGCGGTGACATACGAGTTGGTCTCGAGCTTGACGTAGCTGCCGACGCGCGTGTTGTTCTCGATGGCGACGCCCCTCCCGACTATCGTGAACTTCCCCACTTCCACTTCTTCCCTTACGGTCGCGAGGTCGGCGATCATCACGCCCTCACCTATCCTGGAGCCCCGGTAGATCGCCACCGAGGTCCCTATCATGACTCCGGCGGATATCACTGCGGGGGGCAGCTTCTTCTCCTTGAGCGTGCTGATGGACGCCCTCATGGGACCCTTGCCGATCACGGTGTTATCTCCAATGGCCACGTTGTCTCCGATTTCGGTGTCGTCATGTATTGCGACGAAGTTCCCGACCCGAGAGCCTTTCCCGATCGAGACATTCGCGCCGATGTGAACGTACGTCCCGAGCTCAACGCCTTCGGCTATCCTGGCGGTCGGATCGATGTGTCTTTCCATGCTTCAGCCTCCGATTGGGACGGCTCGGCTCTGCTCGCGCAGGGACCGGTCGGCGGCCTCGAGGATCTGTATGACCTTGAAGCCCTGTTCGCCCCCCGTGAGCGGCTCGTCGCCCCTGATTATGCAGTCCAAGAAGTGCTGGCACTCCACCTTGAGCGGCTCCTTCATGTCGAGCTTGGGAATGCTTATGTCGCCTATGCGAATCGAAAGCGACTCGCCATAGTCGCCGTATGACGGAGTGAAATCAATACCTTTATCGTATATGCGGAGTTTTTCGGTGGTGGCCGCATCGTCGAGAACGGCCATCTTCTTGTCTCCCACCACAGTGGTCTTCCTGATCTTGTGAGGGTCGAGCCAGCTGACGTGTATATGCGCCATCACGTCGCCCGGGAAGTGGAGCGTCATGAAAACGACGTCGTGCACGCCCTTACGCACGTACGCCTGGCCGGAGGCCGTCACAGACTCCGGCTGGGTGCCGAGAAGGTACATGACCACGTAAATGTCATGCGTGGCGAAACTCCACATCGCGTTCTCTTCTTTTCTCACCTTACCCAGGTTGACCCGGGTGGTATAGACGTAGCGGATGTTCCCCAGCGTCCGGGAGTCGATGTACTCCTTGAGCTTGATGACGCCGCTGTGATACCGGAGCAGATGCCCCACAAGGAGCACCTTGTTCCTGTCGCGCGCCAGGTCCACGAGTTCCCTCGCCTCGCTCGATTTGAGCGAGATCGGCTTCTCCACGAGGACGTGCTTGCCGGCGAGGAGGCTCGTCTTGGAGACCTCATAATGAGCTTCCGAACCGGTCGCGACAATGACGGCGTCGAGGTCTTCGCGCCCGATGAGCGAATCGAAATCGTCGGTGACCGTGACCAGCGGGTGCTGCTCGGTGATGTTCTCCAGTTTAGCAGGATCCTTGTCGCAGACGGCCACGAGCTCCGAATCGCCCAGCTCCTCCAGTACCCTGATGAAGTTAGGGCCCCAGTAACCGGCTCCGACCACGGCTATCCTGACCATTTGTTCCTCCAGTTCTGACCTTGGCGTTATCGCCCGGCTGCCTTGCTGAAGTACTCGACCGTGCGCCCCAGGCCTTCCTCTATGGGCACGACGGGCTCCCAGCCCAGAAGGCTTCTGGCGCGCCCTATGTCGGGCTGCCTCACTTTGGGATCATCCACCGGCAGCTCCTCAAAAACGAGGTCGCTCCCGGCGCCGGTGATCTCGACGATCTTCTCCGCGAACTCGAGTATGGTCATCTCGTGCGGATTGCCGAGGTTCACCGGTTCGTTCACGTTTGAAACGAGCAGCCGGTATATGCCTTCGATGAGGTCCGATACAAAGCAGAAGCTTCTCGTCTGCTTTCCGTCGCCGTAGATAGTGAGGGGCTTGCCCTCGAGCGCCTGCATTATGAAGTTGGGCACGACGCGCCCGTCGCCGGAACGCATTCTCGGCCCGTAGGTGTTGAAAATCCGGGCGATCTTCGTATCGACGCCGTGGGTGCGGTGATAGGCGAATGCAAGGGCCTCGGCGAAGCGTTTTGCCTCGTCATAGACGCCTCGCGGTCCGATGGGATTCACATTTCCCCAGTAGTCCTCCGTCTGCGGGTGCACATGCGGGTCGCCGTACACTTCTGAGGAGGACGCCAGGAGGAACCTCGCCTTCTTTTCCTTCGCCAGGCCCAGGGCCTTGTGCGTACCCAGCGCTCCCACTTTGAGAGTCTGTATGGGGTATTCCAGGTAGTCGATCGGGCTCGCCGGCGAGGCGAAGTGGAGCACCGCGTCCACGGTGCCCGACACGTAGATGTATTCGGTGACGTCATGCTTGACGAAACTGAACTTGTCGCTCCCGGCGAGATGCTCGATGTTCCTGGTCGAACCGGTGATGAGATTGTCGAGGCCTACGACCGTGTGGCCCTTCGCGATCAGGTGATCGCTGAGATGCGAACCTAGAAATCCGGCAGCGCCGGTGACGACTACCCTCATTTCGCCTCCAGTCCCGAGTACATTTTCCTGTAGTATTCCTTGAACTCGCCGCTCTTTATCTTCTCCCACCAGGGCCGGTTGTTCCTGTACCATTCGGCCGTCATTCTGAGGCCGGTCTCGAAGTCGACCTCGGCCTTCCAGCCGAGCACCGACTTGATCTTATCAGTCTTCACCGCATGCCTCATGACATGCCCGGGGCGGTCCGTGACCCTTGTCACCAGGCTCTCGGGCTTATCGAGCACGGTGAGTATGCCGCCGGCGACGTCGAGTATGCTGAGCTCGATGCCGCTCCCTATGTTGAAGACCTCCCCTTCCAGCCCGCCCGAGTTCATGATCACCTCGAGCGCCTTGACGTGGTCGGTTACGTAGATCCAGTCGCGCGTGTTGATGCCCGACCCGTAAACCGGCATGGGCTCGTCGTCGATCGCGTTGGTGAGAAACAGCGGGATGAGCTTCTCCGGGTACTGGTTCGGCCCGTAATTGTTGCTGCAGCGGGTTATCACCACCGGAGTGCCGTACGTGGTGAAATACGAAAACGCCAGGCGATCGGCGCCTGCCTTGCTGGCCGCGTAGGGGCTCCTCGGCATAAGCGGCGAGTCCTCCCCCGACGGCTCGTCGCCGGCGTCCCCGTAGACTTCGTCCGTGGATATTTGTATGAACCTTGGTATTTCGAGCTTCCTCGCAGCCTCGAGGAGAACGTAAGTCCCGTAGACATCCGTCATGATGAAGCTCGCGGGATCTCCGATGGAACGGTCGACATGGGTCTCGGCCGCGAAGTTGAGGACGCAGTCCGAGCCGGCGAGCACTTCCTCGACCACGGCCTCGTCGCAGATATCGCCCCTGACGAACCGGTAATGCGGATTGTTCTCGACGTCTTTGAGGTTCTCGAGATTCCCCGCGTAGGTCAGCTTGTCCAGCACCGCAAGCTCTATATCGTCATAGTTGTCGAGGATGTAGCGGACGAAATTGCTCCCGATGAAGCCCGCGCCTCCCGTTACGACGATTTTCCTCGCCATGTCTAGCCGTCCTTTCCCGTCCAGTCATAAGGGATCTCCCCGCTGTGGGGGTCCACCCTGTATTCGTCGGGCTTGTCGTAGTCATAGGTCTTATTGGGGCAATTCACCAGGTAGCCGGCCTCGCCCCCGATGGCCTTGACGCCGTGCACGACACCGGCCGGGATGCTGACGAGCATGGGGTTCTTCTCGCCCATGAAAAATTCGTTGATCTGGCCGTGGGTCGGGGAGCCCTCGCGGCGGTCATAGAGCACGACCTTGAGCATGCCCTTTACGACTGTGAAGTAGTCGGTCTGGAGCTTGTGATAGTGCCAGCCCTTCACGACGCCTGGATAGGCCACGGACAGGTAGACCTGCCCGAACTCGGTGAACATTTCGTCGTCCGAGCGCAGCATCTCCATAAGGAAACCCCGCTCGTCGGGGATCACTTTGAGCCGCTTTACCGTGACACCGTCGATCAAGGTCATTCTAGGCCTCCTTGTCGGGCCGACCGATGCTGTAGTACCTGAACCCCAGGTCGGCCATTCTGTCCGGATCATATATGTTGCGGCAGTCGACGATGATGGCCGCTTTCATCAGGGATTTCATCTTCTCGAAGTCCAGGTCCATGAACTCGTTCCACTCGGTAACGAACACGACGACGTCCGCACCGGTCGCCGCCTCGAAGACGTCCTCGCAGAACTTCACGCCGGCCATCAGCGGCCTGGCGAAGTCCATGGCAACCGGATCATATGCCTTGATCGCGGCGCCCGCAGCCATGAGCTCTCTCGCCATGTCTATGGCGGGCGCTTCCCGCATGTCGTCCGTGTCCGGCTTGAACGCGACGCCCATGAGGGCAATGGTCTTGCCGCTGACGCTCCCGGCGGCCTTGACGATCTTGTCCACCATGATATAGCGCTGCCTGTCGTTGACCTCTATTGCCGCCCTCACGACCTTCATCTCATGGCCTACCATCTCGGCCGTCTTGACCAGGGCCCGCGTGTCCTTGGGGAAGCAGGAACCGCCATAGCCGGCGCCCGCCCTCAGGAACCTCGAGCCGATCCTGCTGTCCAGGCCCATAGCCTTGGCGACGACGGAAACGTCCGCCTTGAACTTCTCGCACAGGTTGGCGATCTCGTTTATGAAGGAGATCTTGGTGGCGAGGAAGGCGTTGGACGCGTACTTGATCATCTGCGCCGTATTCACGTCGGTCATGACGACGGGCTTGTCCTGCTGGATGAGCGGCCGGTATATCTCGGCCATTACTTCCTTGGCCCGCTCGGTGGGGGCCCCGATCACGATGCGGTCGGGCTGCATGAAGTCCTCCACGGCCGAGCCCTCCCTGAGGAACTCGGGGTTGGAGACCACGTCGAAGTCGTGTCCGGTTTTCGTGTTCTCTTTGATGACGCGTTCGACGACGGCGCTGGTACCGGCAGGCACCGTACTCTTCAGGACCACGACCTTGTAGTCGTTGAGGTTCTCGGCGACGCTCTTCGCCACCATCTCGACGTAGCGGAGATCGGCCTTGCCGTCGTCCCCCATCGGTGTGCCGACGGCGACAAAAACCACGGCGGAGTCCTCGATGCCGCAGTTTATGTCGGTTGAGAAGGTCAGCCTTCCCCTGTCGATATTCCTCTTGACGATTTCCTGAAGGCCCGGCTCGTAGAACGTCATCTCGCCGCGCTTCAGCTTTTCGATTTTGGCCTCGTCGATATCGATGCATCTTACGGTGTTTCCGAAGTCAGCAAGACATGCACCCGTGACGAGTCCGACGTATCCTGTACCGACGACACAGACGTTGACCATATACTACCCCCAAAGTTGTCCCTTATGTCAATTTCGGCTGTAATTTCGCTCGTCATAAGAAGATACTCGACAGCCAGTCCTGAGTCAAAGGGGAACTGCTGGGACGGCCTTCGGTTAAATGAAGAGGTAAACCAGGCCGAGAAATGATATAATAGATTAAGGACTTCGGGCCGCGCGGAAGAGGAGAGCGACTGATGGATCATGGTGCGCGATATGGTCCGGTACGTTGCAGGAACATACCGGGCCGAGCGGCAGTGGCGCTGGCCCTTCTCGCAGTCCTGGCTGTCGCTTTGGGAGGCGGCGCTGTCGCACTGGCGGCAGCGTCAGAATCCGCCTCCGGTCCGGATGGCAGCCCGCAGGCCGGCGTGGAGGCCGGCCCGCCGTCCTCCCACCCTCCCATTGCGATGAACGTGGACATAAGGCCCGGCCTCTGCCCCAATCACATCCGGCTCGACAGCCCCCTCGCCGTGCCCATCGCCATCTTAGGCGGGGTCGATTTCGAGCTCGACCTCGTCGACCCGGCCAGCGTGAGGCTCTACAGGGAGGACCCGGATCGGGAGGACCTCGCCGCGGGGGTGGAACCTACCGGCTGGATCTATGCGGACGTGGGCACTCCGCTCGTGGGCGGGCTCTGCGCCTGCCACAATCTCCAGGGCGACGGGCTGGACGACCTCGAGTTCTTCTTCTCGATCCCGGACGTCGCGGGCGCGCTCGACCTCGCTGCGCATGACGGGGAAATCTTACCGCTCATGCTGCGCGGGAACCTCACGACAGGTGAGACGATCGAGGGTGTGGACTGCGCGCTGGTCATCAGCGGGCAATGGGGCGACGAGACCCTCGGGGAGGAAGTGGGCCTGCTAGCCTATGAAGAGCAGGCGGGCGGCGAAGACCTTGCCCCCGCAAGGCATCGCTTCTCTTACTACACGACCGTGAGCGAGCGCGTCACCATCGCCATTTACGATACCCGGGGGCGCGTCGTGGCCAGGCTCAACGACATGGACATGGCCCCCGGCATCTATAACGCGACCTGGAACGGCAGGGACGAGAACCGCCGCGAAGCCGCGCCCGGGATTTACTTCGCCAGGGTAAATAACAGCGTGGCGAGCGACATCAGGAAGTTTGAGGTAACCCCGTAGGCGTGACCCCAAGCCCATCAGGCTGCAGGCCTCGCCGCGGAATACGGTAACCGCGTCCGCCGGGCCCTACGGGGCCGTTTCTGAGCGCTGCCCCCTCCAGGAAGTTCCACATCGAAGGCTCCTGGCGGCGCCGGCGTTCCCCGGCCTCCCCCCCTACCGGCCCCACACGAGCCAGGTGAAGGCGCCCCCCGCGAGCGTTGCGGCGAGCGTGAATGGAAGGCCGATCTTTACGAACTCGCCGAAGCCGACCTTGTGGCCCATTTTCGCGAGATACCCCACGGCGACGATGTTGGCCGCGGCGCCGATGGGCGTTATGTTGCCCCCCAGGCAGCTTCCAATGAGGAGTCCGAACGGCAGCAGATATGTGAAGCTCCCCATGCGCCCGGTGAGCACCGTCGTCACCGGAAGCATGGCCGAGATATAGGGGACGTTGTCCACGAAGGCCGAGACCAAGAGCGAGAACCACAGTATAATATTGAAGCCCGCGAATAAGTTCGAGCCCGCCATGCCCTGGATGATGTCGGCGGCTCTCTCGACGACGCCCGCCCGCTCGAGCACCCCGACGAACATGAAGATCCCTATGAGAAACAGGGTCGTGTCCCAGTCGATGCGCCGGAGGGTCTCGCGCGCATAAGTGTAAGACGTCTGCTCGTAAGTGTGCGTCCACTCCCATAGCTTCGCGGCGGCCCCGAAGACCATGCATATGGCGCCTGCCAGGAATCTGAACCCGGGGTCGAAGGCCGGAGAGACGGCCAGCGCGACTATCATCCCCGACAGAAGCCAGGTCGGCGTCCAGCTCCTCACCTCTATGTGCTCCGGCTCGCCGACGGGTTCCTTGTATTTTCTGAACATGAAGTAGAGGACGATGAGCGAGGCGACTGCGCCGACCTCCACTGCGAAGAAGATGCCGGGTTTGCCCTGGAGCATGAAGAAATCGTCGAAGGATAGCCTGTAGTGTCCGGCGAGTATCATGCTCGGCGGGTCGCCGATCAAGGTCGCCGTCCCCTGGAGGTTGGACGATACGGCCACCGAGATGAGGAAGGGCGCCGGCGACACCTTGAGCCGCCTTGCCATCTCGACGGCTATGGGCGCCAGTATGAGCACGGTCGCGACGTTCTCCACGAATGCCGAGAGGAAACCCGAAAGCGCGGCAATGAGCACGATGGCCAGCCCGACCGTGCGGGCTCTCCTGATGAGGCCCTCGGCCAGGCGCGCCGGCACCATCGAGAAAGTGAAGGTCTCGGCCACGAGAAGGCTCCCGATGAAGATGCCGATGACGTTCCAGTTGACGTCGCGAAGGGGCTGAAGGACGTCCGCCCAGTAGGGGTCGCGCGCGACCGCGAAGTTATATGCTGCGAAGAGGGCCACGCCGACCCAGACGACCCTCGCCCTCTTCTCCTTCTGGAAGCTGAGGGCGACATAGGTCGCGATGAAGACCACGGAAACGAATACGATTGTTGTCAATCCGCAATACCTTCCGGTCCGGGCACAGAACGCCGAGAGCATAACATCCGGGAGGATGTTAATACAAGAGAGGCTTGCAGGCCGGATCAGCGGATTATGGCGACCTTCCCGTGCGCGGTCTCGCTTCCGGAGGTCACCCTGACGAGATATATGCCGGTGGCTACGCGCTCGCCCGCCTCATTGAGACCGTCCCAGGTCACCCTTACGGGCTCAGCCGAAGCCGGTGCGGCCAGGGTCCTTACGAGCCTGCCCGCCAGATCGTAAATCGCGACTTCGGAAGCCGCCGCGGGCGCCGCGGGGAATGAGAAGCCCACCTCGCCCATTGTAGGATTGGGGAGGACCATGAGACCGCGCAGGCCCCCGGGCCCGGGGTCGATAACGCCGGAAGATGACCTCAGGTCGAACTTGAAGTCTATGGTCTTCGTTCCGAAGGCCGGGATCTGGAAGTTCCATCCCGGGTTGACCTCCAGGCCGAAGATATCCTCATCACCCGCAATGGCGTCGGGCTCGTCTGTAAACTCGAGAACCACGGCGCAGTCGCTTTCGACGTTGGCGACCCCGCGCGTCGCCGGCGTGAAGGCCCATGATGTATCCGCGCCGTCTGAGTAGCGAAGCATGCCCCTCCCCCGGAGCGTAGCGAGCAGGCAGTCCGGGGACAGGCCGTTTTCAATTTCGAAGTCTATATCCTGGGCCGACGGGGAAGTCGACGTGAAGGTGTAGGCCGCGTCGAGTTCATGCGCCCCTCCGGTGAGCCGCTTGGCCACATGCACTCCCGGCAGGCCGTAAGTGAACTCCACGTAATCCGAACCCGTCGTATAGCTCATGACCGTGTTTATGGTCTTTCGGTCCGCGCCGTCCACCCGGATGAAGTCGTTTAGGGCGCGGCGGCGCGCCTCGAATGTCCAGGTATGGACTTCGGGGAAAATGTAGTTTCCCGAAAGCCAGGAATAAGCCTCCGTACCCACGGCCTCGGTCACGTAGACGTTGTCGTTGGCATAGGACTCGCCATAGGACCTCATGAAGTTCTCATTGCCCACGTACTCTCTTCCGAACTCGAGATCGAACCAGTAGAGGAGCCTCCCGCCGTAGCGCGAGAAGACGAAGTAGTCGGTCGCCGTAACCAGCACGATCTCGGCGATGCCGTCATCGTTGACGTCGGCAACCAGCGACCTGGGAGCGCCGAGCAGGGCCTCGCGAGCCGCGCGCGCGCTCACCAGGGCGCAGCGCGCCAGCTCCCACTGGGTCGTCCCCGCTATGCCGGTGTAGCCGGCTACGGCGAACTCGTACTGGTGAGCTATGAGCGTAAACCACGCGTGGTCCAGAAGCGCCCGCGCCGAGGTGGTATCCGGCGCATGGGCCGGGAAGGTCGCATGGACCGCCTCCAGCGTGTCGCGTATGCCGTCCCAGAACACGCGGTAGGATTCGGCCAGGGCCCCTGCGTTCTCTGTAAACCAGGCGTCCCTCCCCATCCAGTCGGCGGCGCCGTCCACGACCGGCGTTATGTCCTCGGCGAGAAG
>CAZSBE010000047.1:0-23029 GCA_964604955.1 uncultured bacterium | reverse complement strand
TGCTGGACGAACGGCAGCCCGGTCGTCTCCACGTAGGCCCTGCGGGCCGCCTCGAGGCCCATCCCGTAGCGCTCAGCGAGGAGGCCCGCTGCGAGCTCCGTCAGATAGCCCATGGTATCGGCGACCGTGCCGTCGAAATCGAGTACCAGCACCCTTATGTCTCTCACCGGCCATCCTCCCGAGGTCTCACTCCGTCTTCAGGGCTTCGGGGAGTATCTCAATAATGTCGGTTTTGAGCTTGACCCATGGTATTGGCTGTGGCATATGTTGTCAAGCGGACCGGTGTGCGAGGCCCAGTTATGAGTTGACCTGTGTGTTCTCTTTGGGCTAAGCTTGAGGTGTGAACAAGTGCAAATTTATCCAAGAAGGGAGGTGAGAAAAATTGGGTCTGATAGATCAGATTGAGGAAAAAACCATCGAGAAGGCGTTCGATTCGATGCTGAAGGTGCTCTCGATCGGCGGCAGCGACTCCCTGCTCAAGGTGGTCGGGATAGTCGACAGGGTAACCACCAATCCATACTGGTCGGATGTCATCAAGAGCGCGCAGAAGAAGTTCGAGGCGGGCCACCCCGGCGGGCAGCTCTCAAACCGCTTCCTGCGCGATATAAACCCCAAGGTGCGAAACAAGCTTCTCCGCAACCTGATAGTCAAGGAGGGCTTGATAGCCCCGAACAAGAGGCACCGTATCCAGGACGAATTTGGGTTCTATCCTCCTTCCATCGTCGTGATTAGTCCTACTATGAGATGTAACCTGAAGTGCTATGGCTGCTATGCCGGCAATTATACCAAGAACCAGGACCTTCCCCTTGATGTGTTTGAGCGCATCATCGAGGAGGGAAAAGACCTCGGGGTCTACCTGTATGTCATATCCGGAGGAGAACCTTTCGTCTACGACGGCCTCGTCGACATGTTCGAGAAGCACAATGACTGCGTTTTCCAGGTCTATACGAATGGAACCCTGCTCGATGACGACCTCTGCGGCAGGTTGGTGGACCTCGGCAACGTCATTCCGTGCATCAGCGTGGAAGGCGGTGAAGAGGAAACCGACGGCCGGAGGGGCAAGGGGACTTATGTCAAGATCACCCAGGCCATGGAGAGTCTCAACCGGAGGAAAGGCGTGTTCGGTTTCTCGCTTACGGTGACCAGCAATAACGCCGAGCGCGTCACGTCGGACGAGTTCATAGACGATCTCGTCGAGAAGGGCTGTTTCCTCGGCTGGGTATTCACCTATGTGCCCGTGGGCAAGAACCCGGATATAAGCCTCATGCCTTCTCCCGAGCAGAGACGGAAGGTCGGCAAGCGCGTGAGAGAGATACGTGCGACGAGGCCCATCTTCGTCGCCGACTTCTGGAATGACGGCGACTATGTCGGCGGCTGCATAGCGGGCGGCAGGCGGTATTTCCATATCAACTGTCACGGCGACGTGGAACCATGCGTGTTCTGTCATTTCGCAATCGACAACATCAAGGAGAAGAGCCTCAAGGACGTTATCAATTCGCCGCTTTTCAGGAACATCCAGTCCAAGCAGCCATACACTGAGGACCATCGGATGCCCTGCATGCTCATCGACCACAACAGCGTCCTGAGGTCCGTGGTTCGCGAGACCGGCGCGCGCCCTACCCACCCGGGAGCCGAATCCCTGGTGACCACGCTGGCCCCGGCGCTGGACAACTACCATGACCGGATGGAGAACCAAATCAAGAATGACGAACGGTCTGAGGAGGCCGTCGGCAAGGCCGCCTAGAGGTTGAGTTGCACTCGGAGGGGGACTTCGGTCCCCCTTCGCTTCCGGTGACCGATTGACACCCCGCCCACCCCCAATTATAATTCCCGCATGGGACTTGACTACACTGGAGGTGCAGGTTGAAGCCACGGGTCTATTCCTTATTCACCGGGTTCATCATTTTCATCCTGGCCGCGGCGGCCATGAGAACGTTGACATCGGCGTTCGGCAATTCGGCAGCCAACACGCTTGCCGTGGGTTTCTCGATGATACTGGGCCTCGCGCTCGGCGTTCATTACTTCTCCAGGAAGAGCGAGAGGGCCGGCGCCGGACCGCGGGTCCTGGGCCTCGTTCAGCTGGCCGCAGCCATATGTCTGCTCATCCTCATAACCGTTCTTCCGGCGATGCACCGGGCTTACGGCTTTGTTCACAGCCTGGGCCCGTCTTCCCCGGGGGCCCTCGTCGCCGTAAGGTGGCTTCTGACCCTGGCCGTCCTCATCGTCCCGGGTTTCCTTCTGGGCGGGGCGGTCTCCCTCACCACCCTCATCGGCAGGGCAAGGGCCGCCGACACGATCGGGTTTGTCTTCCTGGGCCTCGCGATAGGTGTCCCCGTCGTAACGCTGGCATTGCTCCCCGGGTGGGGAGTCGCCGTGGCGCTTGCTCTGGCCGCGATAATGTCGGCCGCATTGAGCGGCGCGAGCCTGCTATCCCGGGCCGGGAGAGGCGCACCCGGGCCGGGCGGAGAGTCCGGCTCATCCGGCGGTCCCGCCTACGGGCTCGTATCGGCCGGCACGTTCCTGGTCTCCTTCTCCGTGATCTCGCAGACCGGTCTCTATATGAGAGTGCTCCACCAGGTAACGGGCGCGAACGCCTATACTCTCGTGGCTAACGCTCTCGTGATCGCGCTTGGTCTTTTCCTGGGGTGCTCGCTCCTCGCCCGACTCGTTTACGCGGGCAGAGCCGGTCACCACCGCGCGGGGTTCTTCGCCGTGGCCGCGGCGCTTTACATGCTCGCAGTCTCGGGGCTGGTCGGGACCTTCCCCGTGCGTCTTCTCGAGTGGACGGATTTCGGAAGAACGACAGCCGGCGGTTTCGCATGGGCATACTTCTATCTCGCCGCCATCACGCTGCTGGTGCCCTCCCTTCTGCTGGGCGCCGCGCTGGGCGGGGTTTCCGCGGCGGGCCGGACCGAAGACGGGTCCCGGCGAGGCGCGGCCGGCCTCAGGCGCCTGCTGCTGCCTGCCGCCGCCGGCGCGCTGCTGGCTTATGCCCTCGCGCTTCCCCTGGTGGCGGGGGCTCTCGGCCTCGAGACAGGGCTCATATTCCTGGCCTGGCTCTGTCTCGCCGGCGGTGCCGCCCTCGCTGCAGCATCGGGAATCTCCCGCAGGGTGCTGGCCGGGGTGGTCGTTCCCGGAGTCATCCTGGCCGTGATCCTCACGGCGGCCCATTCGCCATGGAACACGCCGGCGCTGACAAGCGGCGCCTATACCAATCCGGCGGCCTATGCCAACATGAATGACGTTGCCGGCGCCATAGGCAATAGCGACATTGCCTATTATGCAGAGGACCTCGAGGGGATCGTCACGGTAGTCCGGTCGCGCGACGGGACTTTCCTCAGGCTCAACGGCAAAGTCCTCGGCTCGGCTTCCGAAAAGATAGGCGCCGACATACTCGCAGCGCACATACCCATGCTGCTCCACAAGGACCCGAAGAACATACTCCTTCTGGGGCTCGGCACGGGGGTCACCCTGGGCTCGATTCAGAGGTACGACATAACGAGCGTCACCGCGGCGGAACCGGTTGAAGCCGTTATCCGGTCCGCAGACGTTTTCGCTCCGTATACCTACGGCGCCCTCGAGGACAGGCGCACAGGCGTGGTGAGAATGGACGCAAGGGGATTCCTGCGGCTCGCCGATGAGAAGTACGACGTCATCATAAACCTGCCGGGGGCCGACTTCGACCCGCTGCACGCCTCGGCGCTCACGACCGACTTCATGCTGCTGGCCAGGTCCGCACTCGCTTACGACGGCGTTTTCTGCCAGGTTCTCGATCTTGCGAACCTCTCGCGCGATTGCGTGATGACGACTGTCAACGCGTTCCTCACGAGCTTCCCTTACGCCACCGCCTGGTACGCGGGCTCGGCGCGGGTGCTGCTCGTGGGGACCATGGAGCCCCAGGGCTTGAGCGAACGCGGCATAGAAGCCAGGCTCGAGCGGCCCTGGGTTTCGAACGACCTCAAGAGACTGCAGATAAGCGATGCGACGGGCATACTCGCCAATCTCATGATGGGCAGGGACGACCTGAGGGCCTACCTGGGGGCGTTCTCGCGGCCCAATACTGACAGCCGGCCGTGCCTGGCCTGCAGCGGGGTCCCCGTCAGGGCATCGGGCGACGTCATTGCAACACTCAGCGACCTCAGCAAGTTCAGCGTCAATCCCATCGAGTTGATTGCGGGTTATGAGGAGGGCTCGACCGAGTACAAGCTCGCGCGGGACCGCTTCGACCGGTGCCGGGAGGCCCGTGAATACTACATAGGCTCCTACCTCGCCCTGGGGTCGGGAAACCAGCTCGAGGCCTCACGGCGTCTCGAGTACGGCGTGAGTCTCTGCCCGTCGAACGGCCTGATGAAGGAGCGCCTCTCCTACCTGTACATATATGTATCGCGGGATCTCGCCGCCGCCGGGAGATTCGATGAGGCCATCAGCGTCGCCAGACGGGCCGTGGAGGTAAGTCCGGCCGGTTATCTGGCGTTCTACAACCTCGCCCTGCTGGAGAGGACGCGCGATCCGGAGACCGCGATCGCGCTCCTGGAGCGCCTCGGTCAGCTCAACCCCTATTTCCTGCCGGCGGAGATAATGAGGGCCGAACTCCTCCTGGAGGTCGGCATGGTGGGCGAGGCGAGCGAAGTGGTCACCGAAGTGCTTTCGAAGGAACCGCTCAACCGCAGGGTCCATCATATAATGGCCCTGTGTTTCGTCGAGCGCGGCCTCACTGAGGCGGCGCGCGTGGAGCTCGAGTACGTGCTCGAAGCCGACCCCGAAGACGTCGATGCCCTGGCGGCGCTGGGCTACACATGGCTACTGGTAGGAGACGTCGGAGAGGCGGAGAAGTACTATGCAAGGGCCTTCGAGCTCGCGCCGGGCAACTTCGGCGTGCTCAACAACTATGCCACCGTACTCGCGGAAAAGGGCGAGTACCGGAAGGCCATCATCATATGGGAGGAAGGCCTCAAGCTCGACCCCACCAACGCGGGGCTCAAAGCCAATATTCAGGAAGCGACTCAGAAGATGACTGAAGACTAGAACTTGGCGGATATGAACGCCTGGAGGCGGTCATTGGCCAGGTCGACGGGCTCCTCTTTCCTGAAAACGTACGAGACCTGAAGCTTGGAGCTCCTGCGGAAGTTGAGATTGATCCCGATGTAATGGTCCCGCACGGTGTCCTGCGCGTACGCGCGGGTCGGATCGAACCTGTCGTACTTGTAAAACCCTCCCAGGAGCGGAATGACACGATAGCCGGCCAGGACGTGCCAGCCACAGTGGTCGGTCTCGCTCCACTGACCGTCCAGCATTAGACCGTGCCCTCGCTCGTACTCGGTCTGGAAAATGAGTTTGCCGGTATCCAGGTACAGGTCGAAAGCCCAGGAGTCGCGCCTCTGGTCGTTCTCCCATTTACCCTCATACATCGAGAAGCCGAGGCCCGCGAAGAGCGGGACCCCGATCCAGACCCGGCCGACGTAGTCCTTGGCGTTGTTGTTGTCTTTTCCCCATGAGGCCAGGCCCGCGGAGCCGCCGGAGGTGTAGTTGTAGCCGGCGCCGTTCACCTGCGCTACCTCGTATTTGAAGAGGCTGTACTTGCCCTTCAGCATCAGGCCTATGTCCCGGACATAGGGTGACGAGATGCCGTTGTCCCAGAGATAACGCGCAATCAGGGACCTCGAGCCCGTCATGAGGTCGAATCTCGAAACGTAGTTCTCGAAGCCGTAAGGGAGATTGAACTGGCCCACGCGGAAACTGGCCCAGTCCTTGACGAAAATGTCGAGGAAGCCGTCGAGGATGACCGGGTCCTTCGCGGCGTCGAACGTCACCTGCACGGAGATGCGCTCGGTCGCCTTCGCACTGAGTCGAAGCCTCGCGGCGGCCATCCTGTAGGTCGAATAGGCCCGGCCGTCATAACACAGAGTGTCGCCCTCGCAGCCGGTCCGGCTGATCCCGCCTTCCTCCCAGCCGCAGTAGACCTGCAGCAGTCCCTCGAAGTCGATCCTGCCGGAGGACTGCGCGTGGCAAAGCGGGGCTGCCGTCAGGAGCGTCACGATCAGCAACGCGGCACCTTTTTTCAAGTCACTCTCCCGGATATCGCCCAATTTCCATTTGCCCTGTCCAATATACTCCCGTAGAATGCATAGTCAAGCAGGAAACAGGTGCCCACTATGGACATATCCGCGGTCATCATCACTCTCAACGAAGAGGCGAACATCGAACGCTGCCTCGCAAGCGTGTCCTGGGCGCGCGAGATAGTCGTCGTCGACGCCCGGAGCACGGACAGGACCCGGGAGATAGCCCTCAGGTTCACCCGGGAAGTGTATGAGAGGGAATGGGAGGGCTATTCAGAGGCCAAGGGCTTCGCCATGTCGAAGGCGGGTTCGGAGTGGGTGCTCTCGATTGATGCCGACGAGCGCGTTACACCCGAACTCAGGGAGGAAATCGAATCCCTCCCGGCCGGTCCCGGCGTCGACGGTTATATGGTCCCCATCAGGCCCCTTTTCCTGGGGAGATGGATCCGGCACAGCGGATGGTACCCCGGCTACAAGCTGCGCCTCTTCAGGAAAGAGCGCGCGTCGATGACCAAGAGGAATCTGCACGAGGGAATCAGGGTCGAGGGCGCAGTCGGCAGGCTCACGAATCCCCTCCTCCACTACGCGTACCCCACGGTTCGCTCCTACTTCGAGAAGTTCGGAAGATACACCGACCTGGCCGCCGGCGATCTTCACGAGCAGGGGAAACGGGCCGGCGCGTTCGACATAGCGGTGAGACCGCTCTTTTCGTTTGTGAAGATGTACCTGGTCAAACTCGGCTTCCTGGACGGTCTCGAGGGGTTTGTCCTCTGCGTTTTCTCGTCGCTTTACGTATTCGTCAAGTACGTGAAGCTCCGCGAGATGGAAAGACGGGCCGGTGGTGCCGAATGAAAGTGAGCGGCGCCACCTTCGTAAGAAACGCCGTCAAGTTCGACTATCCCGTCACCGAGTCGATCAGGTCCATACTGCCCATCTGTGACGAATTCGTAGTCAATGTGGGTGAGTCCGAGGACGGCACACTGGATCTCATCGAGTCGATCGCGGATCCCAGGATCAGCATAGTCCGTTCGGCCTGGGATGAGGCGGCCCGCAGCGGCGGCCGCATATTGAGCGAGCAGACGGATATCGCGCTCGGGAAATGCACTGGAGACTGGATCTTCTACATCCAGGCCGATGAGGTGATGAACGAGAAATACCTCGACACGGTGAGGAGACGAATGGAAGTGCTGGAACCTGTGGGCGAGGTGCAGGGCCTGCTTTTCGACTTCGTGCATTTCTATTCGAGCTACTGGCTGGTCCAGGGGGTCGGCCGGTGGTACCGCCGCGAAGTCCGGGTGATAAGGAACAACATCGGTATTTCCTCGTGGAAAGACGCTCAGGGTTTCAGGCTGAAAGGCGAGAAGCTCCGGGTCGCTGCGGCAAACGCGGAGATGTACCACTATGGCTGGGCGCGCGACCCGAGGGTCATGTTCTCCAAGCAGAAGAACTTCGACCGCTACTGGCATGATGACGACTGGATCGAGAAGAGATGGAGCGGGGGGTTCGCTTTCGACACGAGGGGACTGGTCCCGTTCAAGGGCCCCCACCCGGCCGTCATGCGGCAGAGGATAGCCGCCGCCGGGTGGGACGTATTCGCCGAGCCCGAATACAGGATGAGGATAAAGATGCCGAGGTTCGCCGGCCTGAGGTCTCTTCTTGGCAGAGTGGGCGAGTACAGGAATTACAGGCTTTTGAGCGACAGGCATCTGCCGCCGGAGGAACCCCGCACTTGAAGAGACTCGCCATCGTACGCACCGACCGGATAGGGGACCTGGTACTTTCCCTCCCGGTCGCGGAAGCACTGAAAGACGCTGTCCCCGATGCATATATCGCTTTCGTGGTATCCCCCGCCAACGCGGCCCTGGCGCGCGCCTGCCCCTTCGTTAACGAGACAATCGAGTATGCCGAGAAGAAGGACAGGCTCCGGGGCCTCGTCCGGCTCATCCGACGCCTGAAGGCGGGCCGGTTCGACGCGGCCGTATTCCTGAGGCCCACCCCGAGAGCCGCCCTGGCCGCGGTGCTGGCCGGAGTGCCGGTAAGGGCGGGCACCGCCTACCGTTTCTATTCCCCGCTCTTCAACCGGCGTGTCGCCGAGCACCGCAAACACGCGAAGCGGCACGAGTACGAGTTCAATATCGCCCTCCTCGAGAGCGTTATCGGGACCGGGAGCCGCGAATACCGGCCGCGCCTCGAGATGGACGGCGCTGCCCTCGGGTTTGCGGGCGACGCCATGCGGCGGCTCGGTCTCACGCGGAAGAGCTTCGTGATCGTGCACCCCGGTTCGGGAGGGTCTGCAAGGAACCTGACGCCGGAGAACTACGCCTGGTTTGCCGACTATGTCGAGGACGAAATGAAGATGAACGTGGTCCTGACCGGCGGGCCCGGGGAGGAGAGCCTGCTGGACCGGGTCGACTCGCTGCGCGGCGGACGTTCAAAGCGGCTGGAGGCTATCGCGGACCTTACAGGGCTGGCCGCATTCATTGAGAACGCCGCACTGTTCGTTTCCGGAAGCACCGGGCCCATGCACATAGCGGCCGCGGTCGGCACGCCGACACTCTCGTTCTTCTCGCCCGTGAGGTCCTGCAGCCCCAGGCGATGGGGCCCGCTCTCCGCAAGCAGCCGCGTGGTCATGCCGTCCGTTCCGGAGTGCCCGACCTGCATCGGCCGGGAATGCGATTACTACGACTGCATGGACAGGATAGCGAGACAGTCCATTGCCGAAGCCGCCCGGGAACTGGTCAGATAACCTTCACTCCGAAAAACGTGCCCACGGAAACAGCGCTCTTCATGAGGCTGTGGCCCGTCGGAACGCTCTTGAGACGGCCTATCGCATCGCTGATGGGGACGGGCACGATGTCCTGGCCCCTGAGCGCCACCATGGAGCCGAAGTTGCCTTTACTCGCCTGCCTGGTGGCCTCTGTTCCGAAGCGCGTCGCGAGGACCCTGTCGAAAGCCGTGGGCGAACCGCCCCGCTGCAGGTGGCCGAGAACGGTCACCCGCGTTTCGAGCCCGGTCCTGTCCTCGACCAGGTCGGCAAGCACGTTCCCGACCCCTCCCAGGCGCACCGGGTCCGTGCTCTCCTTTACGACCTTGCGCACTATCACGTCCCCGCCGCGCGCCTTGGCTCCCTCGGAGACCACGACTATGCTGAACTTCTTCCCCTTCTTGCTTCTTGACACGGCTTCCTCGCATATGACGTCTATGTCATAAGGTATCTCGGGAATGAGTATCACGTCGCCTCCGCTTGCGACGCCCGAGTGAAGCGCCAGCCAGCCGACGTACCTGCCCATGACCTCTATGAACATTACGCGGTGATGCGATTGCGCCGTCGTGTGTATCTTGTCTATAGCCTCCGCGGCCGTGGACACAGCCGAATCGAAACCGAAGGTGAAGTCGGTGCAGTCGACGTCGTTGTCGATGGTCTTGGGTATGCCGACGACCGGCACGCCCTTCTTGCCGAGAAGATGGGAGATATTGAGCGTGCCGTCTCCCCCGATGGCCACGAGCACAGATGCGCCCGTCTTTTCGAAATTGGCGATGGCCTCGTCTGAAACGTCCTTAAACCCGGTCTTGCCGTCGCCCAGGTCGACCTGATACCTGAAGGGATTGGCTTTGTTGGAAGTGCCCAATATGGTACCGCCCTGCGTCAGTATGCCGGAGACCTCTCGATAGGCGAGTTCATGCCACCTACCCTCTATGAGCCCCAGGTATCCATCCTCTATGCCGACGATGTCCATGTCATAGTCGTTGACTGCCGTCTTGACTACGGCGCGTATTACGGCGTTTATCCCCGGACAGTCCCCCCCGGCGGTCAGTATTGCCAGTCGCTTCTTCATCGGTCTTCTCCCTTCCTTCAAACGTTACTTTCCCGAGTCATACTACAAACGCGCGGCCCTTACAACACGAGATTGGCCACGGGAACAAAACGTTCAAGATGCCGCTTTGGAGCACCGATTCTATGTATAGAAGTGGCATCGGAGGGTTCACTGCAGGCGTATAGCCTGAGTCACCCAGGGGGACGTCCATGATGGACTGCAAAACTGCGAGTCTGCCGTATCGAATAATTGACAGCGCCGGGAACCGGCTCAAGGTACTGATGCACATGGCCAGGTCTCGCGCGACCGCCAAGACGGATCCCATCGCTTCGAGCAGGACGCGAGTGGGTTACCACCACCCGGCCATCTCGGAGCTCATAGGCTGTGAGGCCGGGGAGGAGTATTGCGTACTCGAGACGCTCGCCGAGATGGACTGTGTGGCGAGGGAACTCGTCGACCAGGTGGACCTGTGCCCGTACTGCCTGCATGACAACCTCCGGCTTCGGAAACTGTGCACGCACTGCAAGTCGAGCCTCATAGTCAAGAAGGACATCCTGCACCACTTCCACTGCGGCTGGGCCGGGGTCGAGGAAGAGGCGACTAAGGGAACCGAACTGGTCTGCCCCGACTGCAAGCGCCAGCTCCGCCACCTCGGTGTGGATTACGAGAGAACCTCGCAGTCTTTCTTCTGCACCGCCTGCCGGCAGATCTTCACCGATCCGGTCGAGGAGTTTCTGAGCCCTCACTGCGGAAGGCAGATCGACAAAGACGGGACCATGATTCATCCCGTCTTCGCCTATTCGATCACGTCGACGGGGTTGGAAGTCGCCAGGCGCGGCACTTTCGAAGGCGTCCCCATCTCGCGGGGCATAATAGACAGGGATCTGAACATCTACAGAAGCGAGTACATAGACCGGCGCTTGCTGGAACTCATAAACAGGTATCTCAGGTACAAGGCCGGCTTCTCGCTGGCCCTCATTTCAGTAGACGGCTTCGACGACTATCTCGCGCGCAACGGCCATCTCAAGACGGGCGAGTTGATGAAAGTGCTGGCCTCGGTTCTCAAGGGCGAGACCAGGGGCGTCGACCTTCCCGGAACGCACGACCCGTCCACCTTCATCCTGCTCCTTCCCCAGACGGCCCACAAGGGAGCGCTCGTTTTCGCCAGGCGCTTCCTTTCCCGGGTAAGGTCCCTCGACCAGTTCATCGTAGAAGACATGCCGGCAATCTCCCTGTCCATAGCGAATTGCCCCGAGGACGGGGATGACGTCGAGAGCGTGATGGCCGCCGCGGCGCAGCGCCTCTCGGAGTGCAGACAGAGTGACGGCGACGCCATCAAGGCCCCGCCGGTTGAGGAGATTGCGGAGCCGGCCGGGTGAGTCCTACTTCAGCGCCGAGCCCCTGACAATACCGTCCGCCTGGGCGCCCAGCTTCACTTCCTTCACCGAATCCCGGACGACGAAGACCCTGATGTTGTTCGATTTGGGGTCCACCGGCGTGAGGAAGAAACCCGGATTGGAGGGGTTGTAGGAGTGGGTGTATCCAGCCAGCACCTCGCCGTCGGCGAACACGACTCCTATTTTCTTGCCCAGCGACGCCACCCTCTGTTCGGGCAGTTCCTTATACTCGTTGTAGCTGGGGTCTCCCCCCAGGCGTCTGACGAAGAAGACGGCTTTGAGGTCCACGACCCTGACTTCGACCGCCTCCTCTGCGCCTACCGGGTAGAGATGGAACATGGCCTTGGCGGGAAGGAAATCCCGCGTCGTGCCCTTGAGCATGCGGCCGTCCTTGAATCGCACGACTACATTGTTCGCAGCACTCATGGTACTCCCTTTCTCAGTGTCCATTCCAGTAATCGGCCTCATCCTGCGGGGCTTTAAGGGTTTCTAACCGCCGGCCGGCGATGCGTTTTGCGTCTCGCCGACGTGCATTCTGCACTATAACAGGCGCAAAAACAGGCGGCGTCTCACCGGTCCTGATTGGCCGCAACACGGCCAGGGAGTTACAGCACGCGCCCTCCGGCCCACTCCGTATCCCGCGGCACGCTTCATGCAAATAAAGAAGGTGGGAAGAAAGAGAGGTCGGCCAAATGCAGGTCAATCGCCACCGGCGTCAAGAGGGATTCACCCTCATCGAGCTCCTCATCGTTGGAGCCGTAATGGCCATACTCGCGGCAGTGAGCATACCCGCAATACGCTCATTCAGCGAATCGACTGGCATGAGGGGCGAGGCCAAACAGCTGATGGCCGACCTGTGGCAGGCCCGGCAGCGGGCCATCGCCACCGCCACCCCCTATTCGGTGGCTTTCGACCCCGATGAGAACTCTTATACCGTTTTTAAGGACGACGGGGCCGGCGTCGATGAGAACGCCGCCAACGGCACCCTGGATATGGGAGAAGAAGTGGTCGGCTCCCGGATGCTCGAGGGCGGCAGGCGGCTCGATGACATCGATCTCGACCCCCACAATTCGATCGTGTTTGCGCCGCGCGGCATGCTCGAGAGAGGGACAACGGGCGGCTATGTATGCCTGGCCGACGACGATTCGCGGCACCATACCATATACATAAGGCCGAGTGGGCTATGCAAATCAGAAAGCGGCTGTCCTGACAGCGAATGAGGAAGTGATTGTTATGGCCGAAAGGGGTTTCACGCTCGTCGAGGTGGTTGTAGCACTGACCGTTGTGGCAATAGGCATACTCGGGATTTCGGTGATCTTCCCGCTCGCCGGCCATGACGTAAGCAAGTCAGGCATGTCG
Source organism: uncultured bacterium (assembly GCA_964604955.1). Taxonomy (GTDB): domain Bacteria; phylum Arandabacterota; class Arandabacteria; order Arandabacterales; family JALGWA01; genus JALGWA01. Next base: position 10,402 of record CAZSBE010000047.1, on the reverse strand, counting down.
ACAAAGGCGCTCGAGCTCTGCCAGGAAAAAATCGAGGAGCTGCATCAGAACGCCTATAACGCTCCGGACCTTACGCCTGCCGTCGCGCATGAGGACTCGCTCAACCCTATCATAAACGCGTTTGAGCGGTCGTGGTACGTCCAGGAAGACCAGCCGGTTTCCGGGTGCAAGACCATAGAGGTGACGGTGGCGTGGGTGCAGGATTCGGACCGCTTCATCACGCTCTCCACAGTCATTTCCAGCGCGGGAAGGTGATGCGTCATGAAGACCATAAGACAACTCAGGCTTCCAGGCGACGACAGGGGATTCACGCTCATCGAGCTTCTAGTCGCCGCGACCGTCTTCGTGATCGCGATAGGCGCCCTGCTGGGCATTCTCAGGAGGAACGAGGGGGCGCGCGAGATGTCCTATTATGTGCTCGAGTCGAGGCAGAACGCCAGGGCCGCGCTCGACTTCATAGTGAGCGACATTCGCATGGCCGGCTCCGGCATACCGGCCAGGGTCGTGACGTCCACAGCCACGGGAGACAGCATGATCCTCTATGGGGTGACCCCCGATTCCACGGGTGGCTCGACGGGACGCGTGATGGTCCTGGGAGCCATGTCCGGCGTCGAGACGGAGATCCGCACGCAGATGCCCAACCCCAGCGCCGAGTTCAATGTCCAGAGCGTCGACGGCTTCGAGGTCGGAGACCTCGCGGTCATCACTAACGGCCCCTGGGCGAATCTCTTCCAGATTACCCTCGTCCAGGACGCCGCGCTCAAGCTCCAGCACAACCCCGCTTCACCGTTTAATCTCCCGGGCGGGCACAACATCTTCCCGCCGGGCGGATATCCGCCGGGGAGCAAGATATACAAGGCCGACCTGATTACTTACTACGTCGACTCAACCGATTCGGACTGTTCGCTTCTGATGCGGCAGGACGGGACGCAGCAACCCAGAGTAGTCTGCGAGTACATCAACTCGCTGGAGTTCGGTTTCGTGCTCGTCGACGGGAGTGTCGTAGACATTCCGCCGGACCCCTCTCTCGTGAGAAGAGTAATCGTGACCATTGAGGCCGCTTCATCCGAAAAATCCAAAAAGCACGTGACCAGGCTGGTCTCCTCCGGGAAACCAAGGGCTATGTGAGGTGAGCAGAATGCTTAAAAGAGAAGAGGGCGTCGCCCTGTTGGTGGCGGTGGCGCTGACCATGATTCTCTCGGCGATGGCGCTGGGCATCGTGACACTCTCAATGACCGAGAAGGGCATTAACCGGAACCAGAAATCCGGCATGCAGGCGCTGTATAACGCCGACGCCGCAATCGAGGTCGCCAAGCAGCAGATGGCCGCGTTCAGCAAGGCCAAGATGGAGAGCCTGAGGGCGACGTGGCCCGGGGTCGGGCCCATAATCGTGGCCCCGGAAACCTTCTTCCCGGATTCGGGCCTGTCCTATGCCTGCGAAGAGCTGGGCTGCGAGGTCGTGACGCTCTTCACCTTCGTTGACAGCGGCCTGGCGACGACAAGCCAGACATTCAATTTCCACTACTCCTCTTCGGCAGCCGGCAACGCGTACAGTACCGGAAGCAGGCGCGTGGTCTCTGAGGGCAACCTCAGGCTGAGCGCTTCCAGGGGGTCATTCTCCGACTTCCTGATTTTCACCGACGTTCACTATACGCCCGGCATGCAGCAGATATGGTTCCACACCAGCGGCTACTTCGACGGCAGGGTGCACAGCAACGGCAGGATGAGGTTCGCCTACTTCCCCACCTTCGAGGACCTGGTGACGCAGGTGCCGGCGAGCGCTAGTTACTACAACAACGGGTATCCCATCGACCTTGACGCGGACCGGAACGGGACGCGGGATGTTCCCAACTTCTACGGTGGTTTCGACCGCAGCGTCGCCCCCATACCTCTCCCATCCAACTCCTTCTGTCAGGAGAGGGCTGCGCTGTGCCGCGGCCGACACCAATCCGGTGCCGCTTGCACAGAGGAGATCGGCCCTGGGCCTCGACCCCGGCGACCCATCACCCGTACCCACCGGGATCTATGTGCCGAACGACGGGAGCGCGGTAACCGGCGGGATCTACGTAGCCGGCGATCTTCAGGAATGCCGGCTCTCGGTGGATGCCGACGATAACCAGAACTACACGCTCACGGACGGAAGCGGCATCACCAAGCGGATCGTGGTGGACAAAGCCAATATGCAGACCAGGATCTACCAGGGCGGCACGACCACGGTGCTCAGCGGCCTCCCGAGAGGTATCATGTATTCCACCGGCGGCATCGACGGCCTAGGCGGGGGCGACAGGATCGGCGACGCGGCACCCGTCGCCATCGACTCCGAAACCCAGTTCACCATAGCAGCCGTGGACGACATCGTCATCGACAGGGACATCACCTACGAAGACATGGACGCCTCCAGCTGCGTTCTCGGCCTCTACTCGTCGGGCGGTGATATACGCATCTCAAGCGCAGCCCCCGACGAGATCATGCTCGACAGTTTCGTTATGGCCACGGGCGATTACGGATCGTTCACGGTCGACGATTACAACCACGGCAACTACCGCGGACAGGTCCACCTGAGAGGGGGCGCCGTGCAGAGGTACTACGGGCCGTTCGGGACCTTCTCCTCCTCGGGCTCACAAACCGGCTATGGAAGGGACTTCAGGTATGACCGCAGAGGCATCTCGCCGCCCTACTATCCCACCACGGCGCTGTTCAAAGTGGACCAGCCCGAGCCCAACGTGCAGATATGGAGGGAAGCATGAAACAGGGAAACCCAGTCGTGGGCTACGCCCTCCTCGTGGTCGCCGTCCTGCTGCTGGGGCTCGTCATCGCAACTGTGGCGCGCGATATCAGGGGAACGGGCGGTGCGGTTCAGATCGCGGAGCCCGGAGTGACGCCCGACCAGCAGGCCCAGCAGCCGGCTGCCCGGCAGCCCCAGGCCAAGCCGCAGCAGGGCCGGGTGTGGGAAGGCATCATGTAGCCCGGCGGCGGGCCACGGCAATCACCCCCCCACCCAGGAGAAATCCGTCCCTGTAACACGCGAGCACCTGTCCCGGAGCCGGCGCGAAGCAGGGTTCGTCGGTAGCAACCGTGAAGCAATCCTGGCCGATCTCCAGGATGCGCGCGGGCGCGGCCGGAGTATTGTAGCGGTACTTCACCATGATGCCGCCTCCCAGGAGCCGGGCGGGATCGACAAACCAGTTGGCCTCGCCGGCGGCGATCCGGGTCACCATTGCCGCTTGCCTGTCACCGACCACGACTTCATTCGTGGCGGGCCGCTTCTCGATGACATAACTGCGCACACCGTGGTGCCCGAGGCGCTGGCCGATGGTGTAGGCGAAGTGTCCCCTGTGGGTGCCCACTATGTTCCCGTCGGCATCGAGGAGGTTGGCCGGCCCGGGTGAGGTGTCCGCGACCGCGGCCCCGCTCTTCAGGAACTCCTCGTACTTCCCGCTGGTTATGAAACAGAGATCCTGGCTTTCGCCCTCCCTCGCGGGCAGGCTGCGCTCGGCGAGCATCGCCCGGGCCTGGTCCTTGGTGTAACCGGCCAGGGGAAAAGAGAGATTGCCCAGGGTGCCGGGGTCGATGAGCGCCAGGAAGTATGTCTGGGATTTCCGCGCGCTGGCCGGTTCCCTGATCAGCACTCCGCCCTCATACTCCCCCAGCCCGGCGTAGTGGCCCGTCGCGACGAGCCGGCAGCCATAGGCCATGGCCGCCCTGTAGAGCTCGCCGAACTTGATCTCCCTGTTACACATGCTGCAGGGATTGGGAGTCAGCCCCTTGAGATAACCCGTCCTGAAGGTATCGACGACATGCTCTCTGAACTCGTCCCTGAGGTCCAAGACCACGTGGCGGATGCCGAGCCCGTGGCATACTCTCCGGGCGCGGTGGACATCCTCGTCGTCGCAGCAGCGGGAGCGCTCCCCCCACATCCTGGCCGTAATCCCCGTGACCTCATGCCCCTCGCGAGCAAGAAGCAATGCCGCGGCGGAGGAGTCAACGCCGCCGCTCATGAGCACTGCAACTCTGGCCATAACTCAAGCCCTCTCTCAGGCGGAATGAGTTGAAACCTGGCGGGAAGAGACCGGAGATACCCGTCACTTGCCGAGCGCGATCATCCGCTCAAGCGACGCCCTGGCCCTTCGCATTGTCTCTTCGTCGACCGTCACCTCATACACCTCGTCGCGGAGCGAAGTGTAAACATCCTCGAGCCTGATCTTCTTCATGCTGAAACAGAACCGCGCCTTGCCCGGCGAGAGAAACCTCTTGTCGGGCATCTCGCGGGCCATACGCTCCAGAAGGCCCTCCTCCGTCGCGACGATGAATTCCTTCCCGGACGACTCCCTCGCGTACCTCAGCATGCCGCTGGTCGAGAGCACTTCGTCCGCGAGATCCACCACCTCCGGATTGCATTCGGGGTGAACGAGCACCACGGCATCCGGATGAGACATCTTGGCTTCGATGATGTCTTCGGCGCTGAAGCGGTGGTGGACGTAGCAGTACCCGTCATAGGGTATTATCTCAACGTTCACCGACCGATCGACGAAAGACGCCAGGTTCTTATCGGGAGTGAAAAGCACCTGGTCCGCATCCACGCTCTCGACGACATCCACCGCATTGGCCGACGTGCAGCAGATATCGCTTTCCGCCTTGACATCGGCGTTGGTATTCACGTAAGAGCACACCACCGCATCCGGATACTCGCGCTTGAGAGCGATCAGGTCGTCTGCGGTTATCATGTCGGCCATCGGGCAGCCGACGTCCGGCCTGGGAATCAGGACCTTGGCCTCCGGATTGAGAATCTTCGCGGTTTCGGCCATGAAGCTCACGCCGCAGAATACGATTATGCTCTTGCCGGCGCCGGTGGCCTTCCGGGCGAGCTCCAGCGAGTCGCCTACGAAATCACCGACATCCTGAACGTCCAGGGTCTGGTAGTTGTGGACCAGGATGAGCGCGTTTTTCTCGTTCTTGAGCTTTAGGATCTCACGCTTGATGTCAGGCATTGCTGCACGTGCTTCCTTCCTCGAAACCGTCCCTGGGAAAGGCCGACATGGCCCTGAGCTTCTCCACTATCGGAGGAAGAACCTCCAGTACCTTATCGACGCCCTCTTCGGTGGTGGCCCTTCCAAGGCTGAACCTGAGGCTGCCGTGCGCGATGGGGGCCGGGAGCCCCATCGCAAGGAGAACATGCGACGGGTCCAGCGAGCCCGACGTGCAGGCCGATCCCGAAGAGGCAGCTATGCCGTGATAGTCCAGGTTGAGAAGCATTGCCTCTCCCTCGACATACTTGACGATGACGCTGGCCGTATTGTACATGCGCCTCTCGCGGTGGCCGTTGAAGCGAAGGTCGGTGATCTTCCCGGCGAGGCCGCTCTCGAGCCTGTCGCGGAGCTTCCGGACGCGGACGCTCTCCCTGTCCATCTCCGCAGCCGCTATTTCCGCTGCCTTGCCGAGGCCTATGATCCCGGCGACGTTTTCGGTGCCGCCTCTTACGCCCCTCTCCTGATGGCCCCCGTGCACGCAGGGGTCGAACTTCGTCCCCTTTCGGACGTAAAGCGCCCCGACGCCCTTGGGCCCGTAGAACTTGTGGGCGGAAAGCGAAAGCAGGTCTATGCCCATGGTGCGGACGTCTATCTTGAGCTTGCCCGTTGTCTGGACGGCGTCGGTGTGAAAGAGTATGCCCTTTTCATGCGCGACGGCGGCGATCTCCTCTATGGGCTGCAGGGTTCCGACCTCATTGTTGGCGTGCATGACCGAGACTACAATCGTGTCCTCGCGTATCGCTTCCCTTACCTCCGCGGGGTCGACGAGCCCGTCCGAATCCACCCCGACGTAGGTTGCTGTGAACCCCCGCTTCTCGAGCCATCTGACCACCTCGATGACGGCCGGGTGCTCGATCGCCGAAGTGATGATATGTCCGGAACCGCGGTTCAAGGCAATGCCCTTTATCGCCGTGTTGTCGGACTCCGTGCCACCGCTCGTGAAGTAGACTTCCCTCGGGGCCGCTCCCAGCAGGGCGGCCAGAGTGTCGCGGGCGTCCTCGACGGACTTCCTCACGTCCTGCCCCGCCCTGTAAACCGAGGACGGATTCCCGTAGTACTCAGTCAGGTAGGGCTTCATCGCCTCAAACACCCGCGGGTCTATCGGAGTGGTCGCATTGTGGTCCAGGTAGATCATCACCCTACCTCCCCTTCGGGGCGTTCCTCTCCAGAAGGTCGCCTATCGTGGTCGACCGGAGCTCCCGCAGCAGCACAATACTCATGCCCGTCCAGAAGTCCATCGCCGGGCACGATCCCTTCCTCTCGCAGCTGACCTCCACGTTGACGCAGGGGGCCAGATGCACGTCCTCTTTTAGCGCGTTGTAGATGTCAAGGACCGTGATCTGATACGGGTCCTTGGCGAGGGCGTATCCCCCACCCACACCGCGAAAACCCTGCACTATTCCCGCCTTGCCCAGATGGTTCATGAGTTGCTTGGCGTACTTGGTCGAAATGCCCTGAGCCTTGGCGAAGTCCCTTATAGGAACGGGTACACTGCTGTCCCTCTCGGCAATCTCAACCACGGCCCTCAAGGCATATCTGACTCTGGTTGGTACTTTCATGTCCTCTCCCCAAAAGTAACTCCGCAAATCACCTTCAGTATACGCGCGCCGCTTCCGGGCGCACAACACCAGATCCTTAAAAACACCCGGTGCCAAATACTACACTCTTTGGATGCAAAAGGGAACTAATAAGTTACCATTGAATTGACCCGCCCCTTTGGGCTTGCAGAACCCCCCCGGGTTTTGGTATGGTTGTAACAGCGCCGATTTATCCCCCCGACTGAAGGTATGAGAGGAGACTTGCTATGAGGCCTATTGCTACAGTCGCGGCGCTTCTCGGCCTGGTGTGCTTATTCGTGATGGGCTGCGTCGAATGCACCATCGACGCGGGGGAGACCCGGGTCGTCGGCTCGGGACGCGTTGTGGAAGTCGAACGCGGCATCTCGGGCGTCACCGGAGTTCACCTGTCGACTTTCGGAGATCTCAAGATCACCATCGGTGAGCACGAGAGATTCGTAATCGAAGCCGAGGACAACCTGGTCGACCTCATCAGGACCGAGGTCACGCGCGGGGTTCTCGAGGTGGGAACCCTGAGACATTACTCGCTCAAGCCCAGCAAGAAGGTGAGATACTTCCTGACCGTCAAGGAGCTCGATACCGTCATAATATCCAGCAGCGGCGATATCTTCGCGCCCGCCATAGACGCCGAGGATTTCGATATCAGGCTGAGCAGCTCGGGCGATCTTGTTGTCAAGAGCATCGACGCCGGGGAGATCTCCATCCGGCTGAGCAGTTCGGGGGACGCGGATATCGGCAGGATCGACGCGAGAGAAATCGACGTCGGCATAACCAGCTCCGGCGACATCACCATTGACGGCGGGAGCACAGGATCGCAGGACATACAGATAAGTTCATCGGGAGACTACAACGCCGCCGACGTCGCGAGCAAGAATGCCCGCGTCCGGCTCTCTAGCAGCGGCGACGCTCACATACATGTGGACGGGGAGCTCACGGTGTCGCTGTCGAGCAGCGGCTCGGTCTACTACTCCGGCGACGCCTCGGCCACCGTATCCGCGACGAGCTCCGGCAGACTCAGACACCTCGCCAAATGACGGGGTCAGGTCTTGAAATGCACAACGGGGTCAGGTCTTGAAATGCACAACGCCCCGGGGCTGACCCGGGGCACGCCTCAGTCCGAACCATCCTGCCGGCCGGCCTGGGCCGCCTCCAACCAGGCGCGTGCAGTGTCCGGGTCGCCGTGACCCATCACCTTGCTGACCTCGGCGCCGCGGGGGTTGAACTCGGCTTCATGCCAGCGTGACGCCTCGACCGCTGTGAAACCGCGGTACCTCCAGTTGGCAGCCATGCCGGGCTCGATGAACCCGGCGTCTATCCACGCAACCGCCTCCCGGGGGCTGAAGCCGTAAGCATGCCAGTAGCACGCGGCCTCAGGCCCGGCGTTCATGCTCTCCCACCGCGCCGCTTCTTCGGACCCTATGCCGGCGGCTTCATACGTGAACCCGTCAGCATAGAAGCTCATCACCTGGTTCATATCCTGGGTCTGGCAGCGGAAGACATATGGAAGCAGCAGGGTTTCCTCTGAGAGGTCTACATAGAACCTCTGGTCGGTCCCGGAGGCATTCTTGAACTTGTCCAGGTAATGATGCGCGAGTTTTATCTCACGGGGCGTGTGTATGAGGTGTTGCCTCCATCTGTCGGCCGCATCCTCGTAACCGTACTTCTCCGAGTAGGCCACCAGTCCTTTCACATAGTGATCACGCGCGTACGCGTGCCTGCAAAGGGACGCGATGATCAGTCCGGCCTGCTCGGGATCATCTGCCACATACCGTGCGGACCTCATCCTCAGGAGCTCGTCGGCGAGCGAGGAGACGTCCTCTTTGAGAGCCTGGAGCAGTTCAAGCGCCTCGCGCCTGTCCGCCGACGTCTCTGTGCCCGGGCCGGCGAGTACAGGGTTACCGTCCATCAGCGCCTTTATCCAGCCCGCAATCCTATCGAGGGTAAACCGGGTCTCATCGAATTCGGAGGCGGTGAACCTCGGCGAAGCGAGCTGCTTAAAGACGTTGAGGGCTACGAACTTGCCCTGGTAGCCGGCGGTGAGCGTATTCACGACGGCATGCGTTACATTGAGATCGCGCTTCCGGTCCTGTTCCACAACGGCCTCCTTTCCCTTTGCTTCGGAAAGATGGCCGGATTGCTTGATGCCTACCTGAGCGGCTACTCCGCCCTTCCCTTCATGACCATCCGGCTGCCCATCGGCAGAGTGTCGACGGTCACTTCGACGTCCCGCTCGCCGAAAGCGTAGTCAATCGCCTGGTATACCGGGTTTCCGAGTTCCCGAGACTCAAGGCGAAACGTGCGGTCATCGACCCAGCGGCCCTTCAAGGCCCTGCGGTTGCCTTCCGGCTTGCCCCCCCACGTGCCTACCTCCGTCAAACGGTAAACCCCGTCGAGCCCCGCGGCCAGGTCGAAATCTCCATTGATCGTCGCCAGGCGCAGTACGCAGGTTCCGTCACCCCTGAAGTCCAGGATGAAACTCTCATTGCCTGCCGCGTTCCACTCCAGAGCGTACCTGACGCCTGATATCCGGCCCGCGATGGTCGGCATCGAGGTGACCGGCTCGGGCCGGGGATGCGCCAGGTCCGCGATTATCCTCCCCAGCCTCTCGACGCCGTCCGGGTCCGCCTCCAGCGGCCCGGCCCTCTCCAGCCAGGGCGCAACGTGCTTATCAACCAGACGCTCCGGAGCCTGGGAGTCGGCGGCGGTGACCACGATTACGACATCCAGACCTTGGTTTGCCGATATGGACTGCCCTCCCCAGCCATGCGCGTGAAACCAGCCCTTGTCATCGAGCCACCACCAGTAGCCGTAACGGCGCGAGTCGTCTATTCCGCCGAGCTTGTTACCCGTGGACTCCCTCACCCAGTCTGCGGGAACCAACTGCCGGCCGTCCCAGACGCCGCCGCGGAGGAACAGGTACCCGAACTTCGCCATGTCGACCGGCCGCATGAAGAGCTCCGCGCCGCCGAAGTTGTATCCCTGCGGTCCCTTCTTCCACTGAACCTCCCCGAATCCCATCGGCCCGAAGAGGTGCTCGTCGGCGAATTCGTGAAGGCTCATGCCGCTTGCCTCGGTTAGGATGACCGACATGGTATGCGGGAGGGGCGTGGAGTAGAGGAAACGCGTCCCGGGGTCGGCGAGCATCGGACGCGCATAGGTGGCCTTGAGCCAGTCGAGCGTCCCGAAAATCCGGCGGCTGATGGGCCCGTTCTCATCGAGCTCGAGCCCCGAAGTCATGGTGAGCAGATTGTACAGGCTGATCTTGAGCTTGCGCGGGTCCATGTCGTCGGTGAAGTACTGCGGGAGGTGCTCGTAAACGGTCTCGTCGAGACCGCCGATCACACCCTCCCTCAGGGCGATTCCCACGAGCGCTGATATCACGCTCTTGCTCACCGACTTGACATTGTGAAGAGTCTCGCGGTCATAGGGGTGGACGTACGCTTCGAGAACCAGCCTGTCGTCCTTGACTATGATCATGCTGTGGATCTCGAGATTGTCTCTCTGTATTTCCTGGAGCATGTCCGCCAGCGCGCCGGAGCTGATCCCGACCTCTTCCGGGACGCAGGCTTCCCAGACCTGCGCCTGGGTTTCCCCGGCCGCCGCCGGGCCCAGCACCGCGAGGACACCCCACAGCAGGGCCAGCAGAAGCACGCAGGCTTCAATCCGTCTGGTCATGAGCGGCTCCATTCGACAAGAGGTGGTCTGCTGCTAGTCGCCCGACGGCACGATGGTGACGGCCTGTCCCCCACCGGGGGCGAGCTTCATCCTGAGCGCACCGTCGCTGTCGACGCGCTCCTC
>CAZSBE010000046.1:0-23407 GCA_964604955.1 uncultured bacterium | reverse complement strand
GGTGCGCCGCGAAGGAATCGAACCTTCAACCTTCAGATTAAGAGTCTGCTGCTCTGCCTAGTTGAGCTAGCGGCGCGCTCCTTATTCATATTGGCCCTACATACTATCCGGTGGCTGACCCCGTGTCAAGCCCGCTTGGTCCCAAAAAGGGCATACCCGCCGCGGCCCCTCACCGGGTCAGGAACTCGGACACCTCCGTTATGTCCTCCGCCGGCGAGATGAGGAAGACCTCGTCGCGCTCGTAAACGGCCTGCTGCCCGCGCGGGATAAGGAGTTCGTCCGAAGCCATCCTGTAAAGCGCGATCACGACACAGCGCGATGGAAAACCGGGGTTCCGGGCAATGCTCTCGACGGTCTCTCCCGCCACCCTGGCCCCCTCCGGGATGGTGACCGAGTAGATGACGGCCTTGCCGCCGCCGATGCGCATGATCCTCCTGACCTGCGGCTTCTCGATCTCCATCATCATCTGGTGGACCATGAGGTTCGTGACCCTGAGTATTGAGGTCACGCCCGCGAGTTTGTAAGCGTTCTCGTATGAGGGGTTTCTCATTCTCACGATGATCTGTTCCAGGCCGAAACTCCTGGCGATCACGGCAGCCGCGAGGTTCACGGCATCATGGCCTGTGGCTGCGACGAGAACGTCCGCCTTGTCGATGCCCGCCTGCTCGAGTATTTCGATGCGCGCGACGTCTCCCTTGATAGCGACCACGCCAAGCTGGTTGTAGATCTGCTCGCAGGCCTCGGCGTCGATGTCTATGACGACGACGTCGTGTTTGTTCTCGACGAGCCTGCGAGTGAGCTCACCTCCGACCAGACCTATACCTGCGACGACTACGTACATTTTCTATCCCCTCCATGCCTTCCGCGAGAATATGAGAAGCACCGGCAGAATCTCCAGCCTTCCGGCGAGCATACCGAAAACATATGTGACCTTCACCACCGGACTCAGCGCTGTCATGTCCGCGTTGCTGATGTAGCACGGGCCGATGTTGCCCAGGGCCGAGAACATGCCCGAGAGGGACTCGAGCGCGCCCTGGTTGGAAAAGAGCGCCGTGATGCCGCCGCCCACGGCGATGAGCGCGAGCCACGTGAAGAAGAGCGCCGCCGTGCGGTGCGCCTCATCGTCCGGCACCGGCTGCCTGTCGATCACGAGCCCCCTCATCGCCTTCGCCGGGGCTCGCAGCTTGAAAAGCTCCCTGAACATGAGCCTCTCCAGGATGACGACGCGCATCACTTTGATACCGCCGCCGGTGGAGCCGACGCAGCCTCCGATTATCATCATGGCCAGGAAGAGCTGCCTGGAGAGCGCCGGGAAGAAAGATGAGCCTATGTCCTGCGTCCCGAATCCCGTGGTCGTCAGGATCGACGTCACCTGGAACGAGGTCCGGCGGAACACGGCCTCGACATCCGCAAGGCTTATGACACCCGGATGGCTGAAGACCGTTGCGAGCATGCCCGTCTTGATCATGTGGTCGAGCATGATGACGACGATGAAACCCGCCACGAAGCGCCACCACGCCCTTATCTCGACGTTGTCCCATAGGGCCTTGACGTCCTTGGTAAGCACGCGGTAATGGACGAGGAAGTTTATGCCGCCCAGCATCATAAGGAGCGTCACCGTGTACTCGATCAGCCTGAAGTGGGGATGGCCCGTCTCGGCGTAGTAGGCGATGCTCGCGTCATGCGGCGAGAAACCTCCCGTCGAGAGCGCCGTCAGCGTGTGGCAGAGGGCGTCGAAGGGGGGCATGTTCATCAGCGCCAGGGCGGCGATTCCGGCGAGCGTGAACCCCCCATAGATGGCCCACAGGATTTTCACCGTGTGCTGTATGCCGGGCACGGGACGCGTCGAAGCTATCTTGTGGCTCTCGGCCCCGTAGATGTGGTGAGCTCCCCCTCCCTTGAAAGTTATGACCAGGAAGAAGGAAAGGATGCCGAGGCCCCCAACCCATTGCGTGAGAGCGCGCCAGAAGAGGATGCTCCTGGGCATGTCGTCGAGCCCCGAGAATACCGTTATGCCCGTAGTGGTAAACCCGCTCATGGCTTCGAAGTAGCCGTTAAGGTAGCTGGCCTTGATGGCGATGACAAAAGGCAGCGCGCCGAAGGCAGAGGCGAAGATCCAGCCCAGCGCGCAGATCAGCATCGAGCCCGCGGTGCCGGGCGTCCCGCCGGCAAAGACCCTGCGGAGCAGGTACCCGATTGCAAAGGCGGCGAGCGCGGGCACGGCGAAGGCGTAAACGGTGACCGGGCCGTCCCCGAACCGGCCCCAGTAGCCCGCGACCAGTAAGAGGGGGAAGAGAAAGACGATTCCCAGGGTCTGAAGCAGCAACCCGTTGAAATGCAGTATGCGCTGCACGCGCTGGTAGCGATGCCTCATGGATGCGTTTTACCACAGGAAAGATGAGATTAGGAATACAAAAAACGCTCCGGGTGGGTAAATCGCTGCTCCCTGCTCGCGGCGGCCTGAAACCGGATGGACCTCAATACACGGTGGGGTGGGCGAGGGGATTTGAACCCCCAACCACTGGATCCACAGTCCAGGGCTCTACCATTGAGCTACGCCCACCGCCGATTCGCCTGTATTATATCTGGCGCGCCTGGCAGGATTCGAACCTGCGACCTACGGATTAGAAATCCGTTGCTCTATCCAGTTGAGCTACAGGCGCCCGTCACCATGCCGTCTGTTGCCGGCTTCTCACGAGTGACCCGCTCCCCTCACACCACCCCACGTATATGCAGCTGACCGATTGCGGCAGCTTCACTTATCTGGTCGGGGCGAGAGGATTCGAACCTCCGACCCCCTGCTCCCAAAGCAGGTGCGCTAACCGGACTGCGCTACGCCCCGCCATCCGGTACGGACGTACAGAAAACAATAAGCTCGAGTAGGCCGTGATTCAACACAATTTAAGTGGATATGTCAGGAGGTGTCAAGAATCCCCGCGCAGGACGGATTCTATGACATGGCGCATGGCGCTCATGGCCTTGGCGCGGTGGCTGATCCGGTTCTTGACCGCCTCGTCGAGCTGGGCAACTGTCTTGTCGTACTCGGGAACGTAGAACAGCGGGTCGTATCCGAATCCGCCTTCCCCCCGCGCCTCTTCGACTATGTACCCGGCAAGATCGCCCTCCGTATACCGGGCGGCGCCCCCTGCGCCGGCGAGCGCGGCCACGCAGACGAATCTAGCCTTGCGGGCTTCGCGCGGCAGGTCCTTCATGTGTCTCACGAGCAGAGCGTTGTTGTCGGCATAGGTGGCGTCGGGCCCGGCGAAACGGCGCGACGTGATCCCCGGCCGGCCCCCGAGGGCCTCTACTTCGAGACCGGAATCGTCGGCGAGCGAGAGGAGCCCCGTGTGCTCGTGTACGGTCACGGCCTTCTTGCGGGCGTTCTCCAGGAAGGTGGTCCCGTCTTCGACTATCTCCGGGATGTCGGGAAAGTCCACGAGGCTGACGAGCGCGACCGGGAGCGAGGAGAGGATATCGCCTATCTCGCGCACTTTGTTCTCGTTCCTGGTGGCGAGTACTATCCTTGCCGGTTCATGCAATCTTGAGCGTCCTTTTCTGAACGGCCGTAAGCTCCATGATGCCCTTCTTGGCGAGGGCCAGCATCGAATCCATCTGGCGCTTGGTGAAGGTCATCCCCTCTGCCGTTCCCTGCACTTCAACGAGCCTGCCCTTGCCGGTCATGACGACATTGAAATCGACCTGCGCGGATGAGTCCTCTTCGTAGCAGAGGTCGAGCAGGAGTTCCCCGTCCACCATGCCGACGCTTGTGGCGGCAACCGTGTCGACTGTCGGGACTTTCTCGATGTCCCCGCGCTTGACAAGGGTCATTAGCGCGAGGTGAAGGGCCACGTAAGCGCCGGTGATGGCGAGCGTCCGCGTCCCGCCGTCGGCCTGGATTACGTCGCAGTCGAGAAGAACGGTCCTGTCCGGCATCCCCTTAAGATCGGTGATCGCTCTGAGCGAGCGGCCTACGATCCGCTGTATCTCCTGGCTCCTGCCGTTTATCTTGCCCTTCACCCTGTCGCGCACCATTCGCGTGTGCGTCGCGCGGGGGAGCATGGAGTACTCGGCGGTGACCCATCCCCTGCCCGTGCCCGTCAGGAACGGCGGCACTCGGTTTTCGACGGAAGCCGTGCAGATGATGCGCGTGCCCCCTCCTTCTATGAGCACCGATCCTTCGGGATACCTGAGGAAGCCCCGTTTGACCTTGACAGTCCTGAGGTCCCCCGGCTTCCTGCCGTCCGCTCGTTTGTGCACTTCATCCCTCCGGTTAAGTGTCAGGCTCTCCTGGCCTCGACTTCCTCGAACTCCGAATTGACGAGTGATATCCTCGGGACCTCGAACCCCAGGAACCTCTCCACCTGCAGCCGCAGGTCGAGATGGAGGTCGCTCACGTATATCTCGCATCTCGGGCCGCCCGTTCTGTCCGAGGCCATGCCGCTTTCCCGAAGCACGTTCTCCACCGTGGCCGCCGTCTCCTCGGCCGAGTCGATAAGGGCCGTCCCCCGTCCCATGACGTCGCCTATGACTTTCTTGATAAGCGGATAGTGGGTGCAGCCCAGGATAAGCGCGTCCACGCGGCAGCCCACCAGATGCGTGAGGTAGCGGCGGGCGACCTCATAGGTCACATCCTCGGTGAGCCAGCCTTCCTCAACAAGCGGCACGAAGAGCGGGCAGGCCGCGGAGAAGACCTTGATGGCCGGGTCCATGCGCTGTATGGCATCGAGATAGGCGCCGCTGTCGATGGTTGCGCGCGTTCCGATGACCCCGACCTTCTTGTTATGCGTGGTGGCCGACGCCGCGCGCGCCCCCGGCTCGATTACGCCGATGACCGGGATATCGATCATGGACCTGATGCGCGTGAGAGCGTAAGCGGATGCCGTGTTGCAGGCGATGACCAGGAGCTTGATGTTGCGCCTCATGAGGAAGCGCGTTATCTCTTCCGAGAAGCGGGTGACTGTCTCGCGCGACTTGGTTCCGTAGGGAAGGCGGGCCGTGTCGCCGAAGTAGACTATGTTCTCATCGGGCATCCTCCCCATTATGGCCTTGAGAACCGTGAGTCCCCCTATGCCGGAGTCGAACATCCCGATGGGCTGCTTCCCGTACAACCTGCTTACCTCCAGTCGCTGGGCCTCAGGGGCCGCGATATCAGAAGGTGCCCCCCAAGCGTATCGACCTCCTCGCCCTCGACGAGTATCCTCACGGCGTCGAGGCCGGTGAAGTTGGAGCACACCGTGTTCACAATCGATGCTATCAGAATGTATTCGCCGGTGGTGCTCCCGGTTGAAGCGTCGACTATCTCCCGCGAGAAGTCCAGGTAGGCCGTGCCATCGGCGATATAGGCCCCGAGCAGCCTTGCGGCCGAAGGCAGCGCCGGCACTCCATCTCCCTGGGGCCCGCTGATGAGAGCTTTGATGACCTCCCTCAAGTCGCCTACGGCGTCCTCGCGGGCCCTGATCTCTCTGGATTCCGGAATGATGCGCCCGCCGTCGCGCGAGCCGAAGTAAAGCGTCACCGTCCTGGTCGTCAGCGAGGAGTCGACGGAGGTTGCCACTTCGGCCTCTCCCGCGAAGCGCCGCCATATCTGCCATGCGGCGATCACGCAGGCAATGATGATCACGACTACGACGAACTTCTTCATATCAGCTACCTTCCGTAAACTTCCTTGAAGCGGATCACGCCCCGGGCCACTGCGTCCGCGACCGTCTGCTGGAACGCCTCGTCCCGGAGGAGCCCTTCCTCAGTCGGGTTCGTGATGAAAGCGGTTTCCACGAGAATGGCCGGGAGATATGCCCCGGTGAGCACGACGAAGCCCGCCTGCTTGACCCCGCGGTTGGGAATGTCCAGTTTGAGCGACATTTCCTCGTTCACGTACTGCGCGAGGTCGCTGCTTTCGACTATGAACTCGTTCTGCGCGGCGTCCCAGAGGATGAACGCGATGTCGTCCCCCGACCCCGACGCGATGTAAGGGCTCATGTCGGCGCCCGCGTTCTCCATCGCCGCGACCGACTTGTCCTGATCGCTGATTGCCGGAGACAGAAAATACACTTCGAAGCCCCGCGCCTCACTGCCACGGTAACCGTTGGCGTGTATGCTCACAAAAAGGTCCGCCTCGACCGAGTTGGCGATTTCGGTGCGCCGTTCGAGCGTGAGGGGGACGTCCTCGTTTCTCGTCAGAAAGACCTCCATGCCGGCCGCCTCGATCCTGTCCCTGAGCCGCCTCGCGATCTCCAGGTTGGCCTGCTTCTCGGTAAACCCGGTGGGTCCGATACTGCCGAAGTTGTCGCCGCCATGACCCGGGTCTATGACCACGACGTCTATTTCTGACCTCCCGGGCGCGAATCGCTCGGGCCAGGCCAGCTGCCGCGGGGGCCGGAGCTCGGGTTGCGGGAGCTCATCGGCCGACCGGCGCCATACCGATATCACGATCCCGTCCGGCTCCCATCTCGGGAACACCCGGTAGGAGATTCCCTCGCCTGCGAGCGTGACGACGAACTTGACGCCGCTTCCGACCTGCTGCGCCTTTATGGACTTTATGAGGCCGGCCTTGGAATCGTGGCTCATGGCCCGCGAAGCCACGCCACCCCTCACCAGGATCTCGATTCGGCCGCCGGCCAGCGGGATCATGTCGTACTTCAAGATGCCCGTGGTCCTTATGGTCGCGACGGCGCGGCCCTGCCGCGTATCGACATCGAGGTCCAGTATGTTGGGGGAAGGCAGTCCGACCGAAATCACCTTGCTCCCGGCGCTCCACCTGAAGGTCCGTTCCATGGCCGGGGCGAGCGTCTCATCCACGGACTCGAGGCTCACGTAGATCGTGCCCTCGTCCCACGTCGCGGCATCCCCGGCTTTCACCGGCTCGCCGTCCCGCATCCAGACCGTGCCGCCGATGATGACCTCGAGCTCGTGGGACTCGCTCATCAGAGAGGCCTTGCCTTCCGCCACGTCGACGGTCTTGCTCAGGTTGAGGAGCCGGGCGACATCCGCAAGCGTGATGAAGTACTCGCCGTGCCTCTCCATGACGTCTATGGACTCAGACGGCCTGCCGTCCGAGTACGTGACGAGCGCCGTGTCGGCCGCGGCCAGAGCGGGCACGAGCAGAATGAGAATCACGAGCACTGCGGGTCTCAACAAGTTGGCACCCCTTGGTTGTCCCTTTCCATCCCCTTCGTTTAATCGACACCTGGCCCCGGAACTCAAGCCCATTACTCGCCGGTCTTTTCGGCCGCGCGGCGTTCGCGCTGCATGTCCCGGTCCATGTCCCTGCGGGCTATCTCCTCCCTGCGGTCCCTTCCCGGCTTGCCTCGGGCCAGCGCTATCTCGAGCTTGGCCTTGCCCCTTACGAAATAGACCCTCAGGGGAACCAGAGTCAAGCCCTTCTGTTCTACCTTGACCCTGAGCTTATGTATCTCGGCTTTGTGCATCAGCAGTTTCCGCCGCCGCCTGGGGTCGGGCAGATAATGGCTCCCCTTTTCATACGGCGTAATATGCATATTGACGATGTATATTTCTTCGTCCTCCACGACGGCATAGGCATCCTGAAGGCTGACTTTGCTGTCTCTTAATGACTTCACCTCGCTGCCGGCGAGCGCGATGCCGACTTCGTACCTTTCGATGAAGTGGTAGTCGTGCCTCGCCCTCCTGTTGACCACGACGTTCTTCTCAGGAGCGGCCTCCGGCTTCTCGCTCATGACGAGAGCTCCTCGAAGGGGATGATGAAGGGCTTCCTCGCGGCGAATGCGATGACCTCGGAGTAGCCGGCATCGCGGGCGAGACCTATACAGGTGTCTATGTCGCTGGCGATCTCTTCCGGGCTGTGGCAGTCGGATCCCAGGGTGAGTCCCGTGACCCCCGCCTCGGAAGCTTCCCCCAGTATGTCCGGGCTCGGGTAGGGCTGCGAGCGGCCCTTCCTCAGGCCGGCGCTGTTCACCTCGAGGGCGAGCCCGGCGCCCGCTATCTTCTCCAGGGCGGGCTCTAAGAGGCCCCGGTGCGCTTTGTTGAGGTCGCTACCATAGAAATCCAGTCCGCACTTCTTGTAGATGTCCAGGTGGGCGATGGAATCGAAGAGGCCGAAGGCGACAGCTTCTGCGACATAGGAGTAGTAGTCCTCGCACACCTGCCGAGGAGTCCTTTCCTTGAAATACTCGGCGCTCTCGCGCGTCGAAACGATGTCAATGCCTCTCAGAGTATGTATGCCCCCCAGTATGAAGTCGAAGTCAAAGGGAGCCACGAAGTCTTCTATCATCTTCTCGATCCCCGGGACAAATCCTATCTCCAGCCCGCAATGCACTTCTGTCTCGTCCGCCGCCACCCGGCCGGCGGCCTCCCTGACGTCCCCTATATAGGACTCCAGCCAGTCGGAAGTTACGTCGATGATTTTTCCGGCGACCCTCACCCTGCCGTCATGATGCCTGCGCCCGGGCTCGAGGTCGCAATGCGTCGTGAAGCAGATGCGCCTTACGCCCATTTTGACGGCGCGGGCAACGTATTCGGCGGCCGAACCCTCGGCGTCGACTGAGTAATCGCAGTGAACGTGGTAGTCGATCATGGCTTTATTCCCGTATATCCGGCTCTAGATTGTTGACAATGATGCCACTTTCAAATAGGATTTACAACAGAAACTGGGTCGCTATGTGCCGAAGTGGCGGAATTGGCAGACGCGCTGCGTTCAGGGCGCAGTGAGGGCAACTTCGTGGGGGTTCGAATCCCCCCTTCGGCACCATGCAATAATGGGGTCAGGTCTTAAAATGCACAATCCGCTCGGCGGACCGCAGGCGGTCTCCCAGGGCTTCGTATTCTTATGGAAGCCACTGGGAGACTGCCCAGGTCCGATTGTGCATTTTAAGACCTGACCCCTTGTGCCAGCGCGTAGACCCCGAGCGCAAGGCCCGGAAGGAAGATCTCCCAGGGGAACCTGCCGGGCACGCCCCCGGCAGCCACGGCGGAGTGATTGAAAACGAAAGCGACGAAGATGATGACGGCGCTCGCTGTGGTGAGCACCCGGGACAGGGCGCCTATCTTGACTCTCTCGGCCCCTTCGCGTTTCGCGTAATAGAGGAGCCCGGCGGCGACGAAGAGGCAGGATACGAGCATGGGCGCCAGCACGGGGCCGGACCAGATAAGCGGGATCAGGAACAGTATGTCCCAGGTGAAAAGCGACCCGGGCCAGCCTATCGCGACCCGTAGCCACAGGTAATAGCCGAGGTCCCACAGGCCAAAGATAAACAGGAAGCCGGCGAACCTGCCCCGCCAGGTCTTCTCCGCCAGACAGGCGACGCTGAGCAACATCAGGACGGTCGCCACCTCCCTCGCGACCTCCACTGCTCCCAACCGCATGCCCATGGTCTTGAGGGGAAAGGCGAAGCCCCCGGGATAGATTATCTCGCGCAGGTAAACCACTACCGCGGCCTCAACATAGGCCATGGCAAGCCCGAACGCGACAAGGAGCAGAACCTTATTTCTCAGTGTATCCCCCTCCGTGCGAACCTCAGCCATAGAAATCCCGGCAGTTTACTATTATAGTAGCTGCAGGACACGATGCAAGAGGCGAGAACCATGCGCGGCACCACAGTCACCCTCACATTCACGGTGTTATTCACGCTGGCCCTGGGTTCCGGTGTCCTGCCCGATACCTCGCGTGTGGACCTCAGGATCGAGGCCGACAGGATACGCGAACTCACCATCGTCCACCCCGACTCGGCCCAGCTGCACGTCGAACTCTCGTCGGTCTACCTCAGGCTGGGCACTGCGCGCGGTCGCGCGCTGGCTCTCAAGCACATGGAAATGGCATCCAGGGAAGAGCCCGACAATGCCGACTACCACATCATGCTGGGTGAGCTCTACCTCGAGGGTACGCATTGGAACTACGGTGTCAAGCAGCTGAAGAAGACCCTCGAACTCGAGCCGGAGCGGCCCTACGCTCATTTCCGGCTGGGGCGCGCCCACCTCGACCGGGCTTTCGAAGAATGGCAGGCCGACCAGTTCCGGGACGCCAGGGCATCCCTGAGCCGCGCCCTCATCTACGAGCCCGGCTTCACGGAGGCGGGCACCTACCTCGCCCTGTGCTACCTTGACCTGGGCCTGACGGACTCTTCGGCTGCAGTGCTGGGCAGGCTCGATCCCGACAGCCTGGGGACCGACGCGCTACTGGTGATGGGCATGACGTACAAAGAGAGAGGCCAGCTCGACTCCTCGTACAGCGCCTTCTCAAGAGCCATCGGGACCATGTCGACCGAAGAGAGGCGGCGTTATCTGTCGCTCGATGTAATCGCAACACGCGAGGAGCTCAAGGCGCTCGCCCGCACCAACCCGGGCTACGCCGACTCGGTCACCGCCCTCCTCTGGCGCAAGCGCGACCCCAACCCGGCGACCTGCGTCAACGAGAGGCTGGTCGAGCACCTCTCGCGCGTCAGCTTCGCTGACTTCCACTTCTACGTGCCCAGGCTCGACAAGCCGGGGGCGCTGACGACGCGCGGCGAAGTCTACATACGCTACGGCAGGCCGCTCAACTGGTACTACGACCCCTTCGGCACCAACACCTTCGCCGGCGGCGTCCTGAACCCCGCCGAGCTCATGACGAGGACGCCGCTCTCCTCCAGGTTCGAAGACTACGCGGAGATGGCCTCGCGATACAGGTCGCCGCGCATGGGCAAAGACAGGCCGAGGTGGATGTGGGCCTATGAGGGATTCGTCCTGAACTTCGAGGACACCTTCCTGAACGGCGATTACTCCTTCCCGTTCGAGTACGACTGGTCTGCATACCAATACGCCTACCTTGAGAAGAACGTCCCCGAGGTCTACGAATCCGACATAAAGCGGCTCATGAAGGTCGAGGTCGCGGGGCTGTGCTTCATGGAACCCGATGGCTCGACGCGCTTCAAGATTGCCTATGCCTGCGACTTCAACGGCCTCATCTTCGACAGGGAGGACGATTGGCCCAGGGGACAATTCGCAGTCGAGGGGGCGCTGCTCGACACGCTCTACACCGAGGTCTCGCACTTCTCCCTGACCCGCGGCATACATGCCGACTCCACCGCCATCTACCTTACCGCGTGCCCGCTTATCGACACTCTCAACGTCAAGGTCACACCCGGCAGGGGCGTACTCGCCGTCTCGCTCACTTCCCTGGAGAACGAGGCGGTCGGCTTCACCCATCGCGACGTCAACGTCCGCACTTTCGGCGACTCCCTGGAGATCAGCGATCTCGAGCTCAGGTTCGCCGACGAGGGAAGGCCGAACCCCTCCGGCATATACGAGACCAGGAGCAAGGCATACATCGCTTTCGAGGTATACAATATCGCGCTTGATGAAGAGGGCAGGGGCAGGCTCGACGTGAGTTACATATTCCGCAGGATTGAGGAGCCCCGTTCGCGCACCCGCAGGCTGATGAGTTACTTCGCCCGCACGGTCGGCATAAAGCCGGCGACCGAAATCGTCTCGCTTTCGAGCGGCTACGTTATGAGAACCGACGGAAGGAGTGCGAGTCAGGTCACGGGCATTGACCTCTCATCCCTGGTTGCGGGATACTATGAAGTCGAAGTACGGATCGAAGACCTGGGAACGGCAGCGGTCACGAGTCAAACCACGCGCATAGGCATCGCTTCCGAACTTGCGCTCTAGCGAGCTCTCTTATGCGAAAGAGGAAGACCACATCCCTGTGGAGGTACATTGCCGCGGCCGCCCTTTTCCACCTGGCCGTTCTGCTCCTGCCGGCGCACCTCTTCGAGGTCTTCTTCCCGAGCACGACGCCCGGAGACCCGGGCCCGCCCTCCGACCTCATGCCCGACTTCGAGCAGTTCGCCATTCACGTGGTCTACCTCGATGACGAGCGACCCCAGGTGGAAATCGTAGCCAACCCGGCTGTGGAAGTGGCACCGCTTGAGGCCGAACCCGAGTACGTCCAGCGCATAAGGGATGCCGGGTCGAGGGCTGCTCAGGAAATCCCGGAGGAAGCCGGGCCCGCTCACGGCGGCGCAGCCCCCCCGCCCACAGGTGACGGGGAAGAGGTCTCGCAGGTTCCCGGCTCAGGCGGTGACGAGGGCCTCCTCGTGGTCCCCGAACCCAGGTTCTACCCGCCGGTACCCAGCCTCATCGTGCCGCCCTCTGTTCAGAACCTGGACCTGGCCGACCTCACAATTACGCTCAGAATACTCGTCGACAAGGAGGGACGGCCGCTGGAGGTGATAATAGTGAACCCGCCCGGGAACAGGGCGGTTTACGACCGTATAATGGAAGCGGCGAGGAAGTTCCGGTTCAGGCCCGCCAGGCGCGGGACGGATCCCGTCGAAGCGTGGATAGAGCTGCCTCTCAACCTCGAGACAACGAGGCGAGATTGAGAGGCGCGCTAGTCCTCGTCCCCTTCTTCCTCTTCTTCCTCAAGCTCGTCCTTGGACGATTTGATGATCTCCTCGGCCCGGTCGGCATCCTCTTCATCCACGCGGATGGCGATGCCTCCCGAGGTCTCCACCGGCGGAAACTCGAGCCCGCTCAGGGTTGAACTCGGCCCCTGGAAGGCCGGGATCCCCTCAGACTCGAGCAGGCTGATTATGAAATCAGCCTGCCACTGGTGGTCGCAATGATAGACCTCGGTTGTCGACTCAATAGAGACCGACGCGGCCCCCTGGGGATCAACGAGCGATGCCTCCTCCTCGCAATAGGGGCAGGCATCGCCATCGATCGTCCTTCCGCAGGTAGGACATTCCATCATCTGACCTCTCTCAAACCCAAGATGTCCGGACCGGACGCTGCTCTCAGACGCCTCAGTCTACGACTTCGTAGTCGGCGTCAACCGCCTCGTCCCGGCCACCATGGGCCTGCTGCTCGGCTCCTCCTGCAGGGCCGGCCTGCGGGCCCGCGCCCGCTCCGGGTCCGGCACCGCTGCCCGCCGCATGCTGATACGCGGCCTGGGCAGCCTGCCCGGCGACCTGCATGAGGGCTTCCGTCGAGGCCTTGATCTCCTCGACATTGCCGTTCTCAAGGGCCTGCCTGGTGCGGCTTATGGCCGCCTCAACCTTGGCCCGGTCGTCCGCGGAGATCTTATCACTCATCTCGCCGAGATTCTTCTCCGTTTCGTAGACGAGCTGATCTGCGCGATTTCTGGCTTCGACCTCTCCACGCCTGGCCTTGTCTTCAGCACCGTGGGCTTCGGCGTCCTTGACCATCCTATCAATCTCATGCTCGCTAAGTCCACTCGAAGCCTCAATCCTGATCGACTGAGCCTTACCCGTCGCGAGGTCCTTTGCGGATACATTTAATATACCATCCGCATCAATGTCAAATGCAACTTCAATCTGCGGAACGCCCCTCGGAGCCGGCGGCAGCCCGGTCAGATGGAACTTACCAATCGACTTATTGTAAACGGCCATCTCGCGCTCGCCCTGGAGCACGTGAACTTCGACACCCGGCTGGTTGTCGTCGGCCGTCGTGAACATCTCAGACTTCCTCGAGGGAATGGTGGTGTTGCGCTCAATGAGCTTCGTGAAGACGCCGCCCTTGGTCTCTATACCCAGCGAGAGCGGGGTAACATCGAGCAGCAGCACGTCTCTCACCTCGCCTGCGAGCACACCGCCCTGGATGGCCGCGCCGATAGCTACGACCTCGTCGGGGTTCACGCCCTTGTGCGGGTCCTTGCCGAAGATCTTCTTCACGGTTTCCTGCACCCTGGGCATTCTCGTCTGCCCGCCGACCAGAATGACTTCGTCGATATCCGAAATGCCGAGCCCGGCGTCAGCCAGCGCCTTCTTGCACGGGCCCACGGTTCTCTCGACCAGGTCGTCGACGAGCTGCTCGAGCTTGGCCCGCGTGAGCGTCACGTTGAGGTGCTTGGGACCGTTGGCATCCGCCGTTATGAACGGCAGGTTGATCTGGGTCTCGAGCGCGCTCGAGAGTTCGCACTTGGCCCGCTCGGCGCCCTCTTTCAAGCGCTGCAGCGCCATGGGGTCGCTCTTAAGATCGATCCCCTGGTCCTTTTTGAACTCCTCGGCCAGCCAGTCGATGACGCGCTGGTCGAAGTCGTCACCACCGAGATGCGTATCGCCGTTGGTGGCCCTTACCTCGAACACGCCGTCGCCGATCTCCAGGATCGAGATATCGAACGTACCTCCACCGAGATCGTATACTGCGATTTTCTCGTCCTTAGCCTGCTTGTCGAGACCGTAGGCGAGTGACGCGGCCGTGGGCTCATTGATGATTCGCTTCACATTGAGCCCCGCAATCTTGCCGGCGTCCTTGGTCGCCTGGCGCTGCGAGTCGTTGAAATACGCAGGCACGGTGATGACGGCGTCCGTGACTTTCTCGCCCAGATAGGCTTCGGCCGTCTCCCGGAGCTTCTGGAGAATCATGGCCGAGATCTCCGGGGGCGAATACTCCTTGTCGCCGACCTTGACCCTGGCGTCATTGTTGGGGCCCCTCACGACCGCGTAAGGCACCTCACCTATCTCCGACTGCACCTCGTCGAATTTCCTTCCCATGAACCGCTTGATGGAGTAGATGGTGTTCTCCGGGTTGGTTACGGCCTGCCGCTTCGCAGTCAGGCCCGCCAGCCTCTCCCCGTTCTTCGCGAAAGCCACAACCGATGGCGTGATCCTGCTGCCCTCCTGATTGGTAATCACAGTGGGCTCGCCACCCTCCATGACAGCGACACATGAGTTAGTTGTTCCCAAATCGATTCCGATGATCTTACCCATTCTAATCTCCTCCTTAGTGGCCCGGGCCCCCATGGCTGCGGACCGGCCTGCATTTGCGTTAAATTAACTCCACTTGCTACTACTGCAATCGCTGTGCCAGGGGTCATCTGACGGGGGCGTGCGTGCTTATTCCTTTATTATCAATAAGTTAGAGGATTAGGGCCGATTTTCTCCGATTGAGCCATCTCCGTCGGATATGCCGAGTTGGCAGGGTTCGGACCCAATCCTGCTCGAATTGGCAGGCCCGGGCAATGCCGGTACTACCTCGGACCGGCCCGTTTGCCCAGCGCTCCCGGACCGGCGGGTGGCGCTGCGGAGCCGTGCGGCCGCTCATCGGGGAAGGGATAGGGATATTCATTGAGCAGTTCGTCCCAGCGCGTGTGCTCTGCGAAGTCGAGTGCGGTCCCGGCCGCGCCGTATTCAGGATCGCAGCCGTACTCAGACATGTACGGGAAATAGACTGACACGCCGTGCGCGCTCCAGACGGGGTCGTGGCATTCGCAGATCACGACTTCGAGAAGGCGCTGCTTGACCGTCTCGAGCCTGGTCCGAGTGCTGTCCCGGTCCTCGGAGATCAGAAGACAGTGGGCCAGGTGATAGATGTCGACGACCTCCTGGCCGAACATGCATATTTTGAAGTACACCCAGCTGACCCGGGCGTGGAGTCTCGATGGGGAACTCAGGTAGTCGACTGCAAGCGCATCGAGGGCCTCAACAAGAGGACCCAGGCTGTCCGGCCAGATCGCGCTCACAGTCAGGTTGTGATACCAGTCCTCTTCGGACCACATATCTCTGTGTTCCCAGACCGCTTCAACGATGACCTGCGCCAGCTCTTCATTGGTCATGCCCGGCGACCGATGCATCGCCATGCTTATGTCCCCCATTGGAGCGTCCCAGAAGGCGTATCCGCAGAAGTTCTCGCTTCCCACGTAGACTTCCGCGCAGTTCCTCAGCTCGTAGGCGGACTCGACGGCGGCCATGAAGCAGTTGCTTGTGAAGACTACCAGGTCCACGCCTCCGGCGTCCCCCGCGGCCGCTGCTATCTCATCCATTGTGAGCGGGTCGTACTGGCTGGTTCTGTCAAAGCAGGCGCCGCGCCAGCCACCGCCATGCCCGTAGAACGCGAGCACGTATCTGCGTGCGGGAAAGTTCGTCTTGCAGTAGTCGATGAAGTCGAAGAGAGTCCGGCCATCGCCCATGTTCACTTCACCGACCTCCTCGCATAGCAGGGGCTCATGCCCGGACGTCACATGCCAGATTCTCGCCGAGTCGCCGTTGGTGTCCCGCAGCACCACGAAGTCTACGTTGTCTCCGGAGGCGACCCGGGCGCAGAAGTCATCCATGGGGTCATAGGAGCCGAGCGGGGCGTCGGCCTGGTCGTAGAACATGAATGTCCAAGCCTTGACCTGGGCGCCCGGGCCCGTGGACGAGTCATCTCCGCAGGCCGCGGCCATGCAGACCGCGAGGCAGAGGACCAGCGGCAACACCCTCCGCGGCCCTGCCCGGCGCCCCGGGGCGGGCACAGAACGGCGCGCTTCAATCCCGGTTGGTGTGACCGTACCTTCCATCGTCCGGCTCTCCAGGTCCGGCGCGAAGCCGGTGACGGACGTGGGCGGCTGCGAATAGTGGCGAGGCAACTCACGGACCGAGGGGGCCTGACCCCGGATATCGAGCTTCCGGAGCGAGCTTCCAGGGGCCAGACCCCGAATCTGGCCATGCCGCGGCCCGGCGCGCCCGGTTTACTCAGGAGTGCCGATCGAGTTTACATAGGGATAACAGGGGATGATGCCGAACTTGACGCCCATGTCCTCCCTGAGTTTGCGCGCTTCATCGACACTGTCGTATGGTACGGCCAGGAACAGCTTCACCCCCGGCTTGCCGGCAAAGGCGGTGATCTGCTTCCTGGTCTCCTGGCTGCCCAGCGTTGACGGGGTCTCAACCTCGATCAGCCGGACCTCGTCGCCCCTGACGGCTTCGATATCCGGGGTCATACCCTCTACGGGCGCAGGGGCGCCGCGGAAACCACCGACATGGTCAGCCCTGACGTCGAATCCGTCTTTCTCAAGAGAGTTGACCAGCACGTTGGCGAGAAGAAAGTGCATCAATTCCTCGATCTGGTCACGTTCAGACACTTGCCCTCCCTTCGAACACCTGCCTCCACCCCCGCCGACGCTTGCAGCGTCACTACGAGCTTACGTGTTTGTGTGTCGCAACATAGAGCTGAGTTCGCGCAGGCCGAGAGAATCCCCGTCATTCGCCATGACCACAGCGCGATTCAAGACGTTCTTGAGCTCATGGATGTTTCCGTCCCATGTCGATCGCCGAAGCATAGCCTCGGCCTCGCGACTCAGCTTTACTGTGTGCTTGGACTCCCGCTTCGAGTAAAGGCCCACAAAATGCCTCGCGAGCGGGACGATGTCGCCGGCCCGCTGCCTCAGCGGCGGAATCCTGATCCTCACTACGGAGATTCTCATATAGAGCTGGCTTGAGAAACGCCCCGCCTCCGACTCGGCCAGGAGGTCCTTCTGGCTCGAGAAGATCAACCTGGCCCGGCCCTCCTGCTCGGGGTCCGGGACGGCTTCGCACTCCCGGGCGTCGAGATAGGCGAGCAGTACGCTTTGACTCACCGCATCGAGAAGGTCGACCCCCCTCACATAGATGCTCCCCCACAGGCTCTCCCCGGCCGCAAGAAGACGTACCAGGCGCGTTCCCTCACCGCCTGCTTTCCTCTCGGGCATGCAGAAAACAGTATTGAACCTTCGGCAGCTGCCCCGGGATGCGTCGTGAATGCGGCGCGCGAGGTAACTCTTGCCCACACCGCTCTCGCCCTCAACGAGGACATTCGCCGAGCACCGTGCAGCCTTTTCCCCCAGGTCCAGCACATGCCGCATCCCTGGATCGCTGCTAGTCATAGCACCTCAACCTCCCGCCCCCCCAACACCATCATCCTGCCCCTGGGCTCTGTCCCGGGTCACAGGATGGCAGCAATACTCCCCGCCAGCGCATCGACCGCGTTCCAGAACAAGTCGAGGACGAATGGTGTCGGGGTGACAGGCTCGCAGCCCGGATCGACCTGGCCGGGGTCTCCACCACTGGTGGAGCCGCTGTCGTCGGCCAGACATACGTTTGTGCAAGTACCGACTGTAAGGACGGCCACAAAGCTCAATACGAGGAACAATACCAAGCTCTTTCTGACCACTTCATTACCTCCTTCGGGTGTTAAGCCGCATTACCGCCAGTACATAAACGCAACTTCCATTCCCGCGCGCCGAAATCGGGGGAAAATCGACACCTCTAACTTATTGATAAATCGATAGATAAGACGTGGATATTCTCGGCTGGGATAACTCGCGCAGTGGAATTCGTATGAACGTACGAAGAATGGCCGGCTTCGGACAACTGCCGGCACCGCGAAGGCCCGCGGAGAGCCCGGCGAATCCCGCTGTGAATTGTAACCGATTGAATATTAAGGAGATATTTCTAGGCATGTACCGGAGGCGCCGGGCTGTCCGGCTTCAGCCCGGCACTCGTACAATCGTACGCTTCGTATGATCGTACCGGGGCAAATCCCGCGCTACCTGGGGGGTTTTACGATCCCGTAGGCCTTCATTTTCTTCCGGAGCGTGGCCTCATGAATGCCGAGTGCTCTGGCCGCTCTCGACTTCACCCACCCACTCTGCTCGACTGCCTCGACCAGGAGAAGCCTTTCGAACGCCGCCATCTTCATGGGGAGCGTATGTCCGGTGATCCTGGTCCCGATGCCCGGGCCGACCGACCTTACGGCATGCGTGATTTCCTCGGACAGATCCACCGGCATTATCTCCTCGCTTTCGGCGAAGACGACGGCCCTCTCTATGCACCTTTCGAGCTCGCGGACATTCCCCGGCCAGGCATGTTTCTTCAGCACGTCCATCGCCTCCCTCGACACGCGCTTGACGGGCTTGCGATTCTTGGCGGCGTACTCGCCGACGAAGTGGGCGATCAGGTCGGACAGGTCGTCCATCCTCTCCCGGAGAGGGGGAAGATGGATCTGGATATGGTTGATCCGGAAATAGAGGTCTTTTCTGAAAGTCCCGTCCTCGATGAGCCGTGTGAGGTCCTGGTTGGTGGCGCTGATCACGCGTACATCCACACTCACCACCTTGCTGCCGCCGACCCGCTCGAACTGCCGCTTGTCGATCACCTGCAGCACCCTTACCTGCGTGGCCTGCGGAAGGTCGCCGATCTCGTTTAAGAATATGGTCCCCCCGTCGGCCCTCTCGAAGTAGCCCGCCCTGGGGGCGACGCCCGTGGCAACGCTCTTCTCGATGCCGAAGAGCTCGCTCTCCACAAGGTCCTTGGCGATGCCGGCGCAGTTGACGTGCACGAACGGGCCGGCCTTGCGGGGGCTGAGCTCATGTATGAGGTTCGCCACCAGGTCCTTGCCCGTGCCGTTGTCCCCGGTGAGCAGAATGCTGGTATCGGTGGGAGCCGCCTTATTTACCTGCCGGAATACGTCCTGCATTCTCTTGCCCGGCCCTACGATGTTCTTATATGTGTACCTCTCGCCCGCGCGCGTCCTGAGGTCCTCGAAGCTGCTGCGCAGGTCACCCATCACGCGGGCATTCTCGATGGCGAGCGCCGCCTGGTTGGCGAAGGCGTCCACGAAAGACCTCTCGAGGTCGGTGAACTTGGAAGGGGTTCCCCGCGTGTCGAGGTAGATAAGGCCGAGCAGGCTCTCGCCGCGCATCAGCGGAAGGCACATGACGGACATGATGTTATGCGCGCGTATGCTCTTGCTTTCCCTGAACCTGGGATCGTCCCTGAGGTCGGTGGCGATCACGGGCTGGCCCGTGGCGTGTACCGAGTCCACGATCGACCTGCTTATGTCGATGACCTCCCGCAGCGACTCTTCATCCATCTTGCGCTCGACCACCGTGACGAGCTCGTCCGTCTTTTCGGTGACGAGCATCAGGACGCCGCGGTCGGCCCCCAGGTAGTCCATGGCGAGGTCCATGGCGACATTGAGGACGCTTTCCAGGTCCCTGCTCGAGATCAGCGCCTCGCTTATCCTGCTCAGCGAAATGACCGCCCCGGTCTCAACCTCACCGCTCGGTACCGCTTCCATTGCTCTCACCACCTTCCCGTGAAGATCCTCGATGTCCAGGCTCTCGAATATGCGCGCTGCTTCCGCGAAGTAGTGCCGGGCCCTCAGAAACGCCCCGCGCTGCATCGCCTCGGCGCCGCCGAGGTCCAGGGCCCCGGCATAATCGAGGCGCGCCTCGGCATCTCTGAAAATGGTCAGCGCCTCATCCAGATACTTCGCGAACGTAGCATGGTCCCTGCTCAGATGAGAGGCGCGCGCCAGCCCCATGAGCACCCGCCCCATGTACTGGGACCTGCTCACGGGCAGAAGGTTGTCCCGCGCCGCCTCGAGTTTCTCAAACCCCTCATCGATGCTGCCTGAGAGGCAGAGCGCCTCTCCTAGCAGGGCCTGGGCCCTCGCCGCAAGCAGCAGCGAAGATTCCCCGCTAAGGCCTATCATTGCGACGCGGGCGGCGTCAGCAGCGTCGCCGGGGCTTCCGAACCGGAGGAGCGCAGCCGCCTTCTCGAGCAGGGCCTGGTATTTGCCCTCCTCGTCCCCCGCCAGACGCGCCGAAGATTGGCTCTCCTGCGCGAATGCAAGCGCCCCATCGCGATCGCCGGCGACGGTCCGCGCCACGGCGAGATAGCGCTGAAGCTGGGCCTTGAGGTAAAGGTCCTCGGGGGGTATGTCTTCCCGCACCTTCAGAAGCAGGCCCTCCGCGCTCTTCCAGTTGCCGATCTCCAGGTCTATCCCGGCGATCAACAGCCTCGCCAGGAGAGCTCCGGTCTTCTGGCCGGCGAGCGAGTTGAATTCGAGCGCCTGTTCGGCGTACTCCCTGGCCCCCCGCAGGTCTCCCGTCTCCAGCAGCACGAATGCATAGGTGTTCGACGTGGCTCCCCTCTGCGACAGCCCGCTGAGGTCGCTCCAGATTTCAAGCGACCGCCTGAGGCTGTCCCCGGCTTTCTCGTAGTCCAGCTGCTTGCGGCTGGCGTAGCCGATCGCCTGGAAGCTCTGGGCGACAAGCCGCAGGTTGCCGGCTTCCTCGAAGAGGGGAATGCCTTCCCGCCATGCGGATACGGCCCTGGTGTAAGCCCCCGACCTCATGTTGGCGATCCCCTCGCGGTAGGCCGCCAGGCCGGCTTCGAAGGGCATGTGCTCGCGCCCGAAGAACCGCCGCGCCCCCCGGATTGTCCTCAGCGATTCGTCCATCTTGCCCGTCGTGGCGTAAACGTACGCCAGGTCGAGCGACACTCTCCACCGTTCCGCCTCGTCACCGCGTTCCCGCGCGGCCCGCTCACACCCGGCGAGTATGCGTTCGGCTTCCTCGTAATTCCCTTTGAGCGCCTCTACCCACCCCAGTTTCCGCGCGGCCCCGGGCCTCACATCAGACGCTCTTTCGAAGAGGTCGCGCGCGGCGTCCAGCTCGGTGGCGACGACCTTGAGATCGCCCATCTTCTCCTCGACCTCCGCCCGCACCGCCGGCGGCGGTACGCATTCCAGGGCCCGGCGGTACGCGAGCATGGCGTCGCCCATCGAGAACCGGGCGAAGTGGTCCCCTGCCAGGATGAGATTAGGCAGGGCCCGGTCGGGCCTGCCCCCTTCGAAATAGAGCAGCCCGGTCCTGTACGAGGCCTCCGGACCTGCGCCGGCCGCCTCCACCGCTGCTGCGAGACGAAGCGCCATGGGCCCGGACCATTCCGGCGCCAGATGGTCTCTTATGATTGCGCGAGCCGGGCCATGGTTGAAACGAAGCAGGCCCTGGCCGCCCGCTTGCTGTATGACTTCTCTAGCTATCAGCCCGTCCAGGGCCGACTCGACTCCGGGGGCGGCCGTTACCTCTAAAATGACCTCCCTTTCCAGGTTCCCGCCGGCCAGGGCAATAGCACCCGCGATATGCAGCGAGACCTCGTCCATCTCGCGGACCTTCGTCTCGATCACCTGGCGCATGCTCTCCGGAAGAGCCACCGTGTTCATCCATTCCATCTCCAGGGCATCATGGCTGACCCGGTAGCGGATATCATGCCTGTTCCAGATCTCCGCAAGTGTTTCTTCCAGGAGGGCCGCATTGCCGTGCGTACTGCCGTAAAGCGCATCGAGCAGTTCCACCGGTACGACGCTCACGCCGAAGTGATGCCTTACCGTCTCCTCGATCCCCTCCCTCGAGAGGGGCTCAATCGGGATCGTCTCGACGCTTCCCCGGTCGGGCGTCCTGCCGGCGGGGTCCGCGCCCGGCTCCACGGCCAGGATCACATCCAGATGCTCACGGCGGCCCGCGGCAAGGCGGTCCATGGCCCTGACGCCGGCCGCGTCTATGCTGGAGCCGCCTTCGACCAGTATGGCATGCCTGCGACTGGAGTCCATGCTGAAGCCGTAGGCATCCATGATGGAATCGAGGGAGAACAGGTCGGAGTCCGAAACCTGGGCGGGGGCGCCACCAAGCGGGCGACGGGCCCTGGCTTCATATCCCGCGAAAGCCTCGATCACCTGGGAAGACACGGGCACGTCATCACCCATCGTTAGCGGAATGACCCGCACGCCGTCCGCGCTCAGCCTGGCTCCGGCATTGCGGAGCACACTCGCCGTACCCGATCCGGGGCTTCCCGTAACAACCAGCGCTCCTGCCGGCCTGCGGGCGACGGC
This sequence comes from uncultured bacterium, assembly GCA_964604955.1. Classification (GTDB taxonomy): domain Bacteria; phylum Arandabacterota; class Arandabacteria; order Arandabacterales; family JALGWA01; genus JALGWA01. The sequence goes on along the minus strand of CAZSBE010000046.1, from coordinate 1,018 downwards.
CTCGATGACGCGCTCCCCTCCGGCGTTCCAGAGGCGGGCCAGTGTACGGGGAGGGCTGAGCTCGGCGACGACGAGGTCCATATCGCCGAAGGCCTTGCCCAGCGCGATGGCTGCCTGAAGGGCGCCCTTGTACCTCTGCAGAGGTTCCTTGGCCAGGAGTCTCAGTATGAAATCGTCCCAGCGGGGGTCGATGTCTTCGCCGACGACGCTGGGTGGCGGGGGTGAAAACTCGAGATGCCTGTCCAGTATTTCTTCGGGCGAGCCCCCGCCGAAGGGGCATGCCCCGGTGAGAGCCTCGAAGAGCGTCACGCCGAGCGAGTACAGATCGCTTCTGCCGTCCACCTGGGCCGACCGGATGACCTCGGGCGCCATGTAGGGCAGCGTCCCCTTGATAGTGGGCAGATTCTCACCCGCCCGGGCGTCGAAACCGACATCGACGAGTTTCACGTCGAAGCCCCCTGCGCTGCCGTAGACGAGTATATTGTCGGGTTTGAGGTCGCCGTGCGTGCCGCCCAGGCTGTGAAGATGGCGGAGGCCGTCAAGCACCTGTACCGCCACCCGGACGAGCCCCTCGCGGCCAGCTTGTCGCGTGTGCTCTACGAGCGAGCGCCCGTCGATGAACTCCATCACGAGGTAGGGGGCGCTGCCGGCGTCCTCGACGAGGCCGTAGACGGTGACCACGCGCGGGTGGTCGGCTGCCGACAGCAGCCTGTACTGGCCCCGCAGCAGGCCCAGGCCGACGCCGTCTCCGGGGTTCACGACCTTGGCGGCGTACTTCCGACCCGCCCGATCACGGGCTTCATGTACACGGCCGAAACTTCCCGTGCCAATGAGGTCCCCGATCACGTAGCGCATGAAACCCTCCCGGTTGGATACATCATATTCGAGGGAAGCCCCGACCGCAAGGGGTCAGAATCGATGGGGTCAGGTCTTGAAATGCACAACCGAAGGCCGGTCTGGAGGTGGATGGTGAGCGTGCTGGGGATCGAACCCAGGACTTCCTGCTTAAAAGGCAGGT
>CAZSBE010000045.1:0-23551 GCA_964604955.1 uncultured bacterium | reverse complement strand
GCAGGTAAGTGCCCACTTCGCTGAAAAAGGCCCCGACCACCATGTTGAGTTTCTGGAGACGGATCCTCTGCTCCCTGGAGCTCAACACCCGGTGGATTATGAGAGTGACGAGGAGCACCTCGATGGGCACGAAGGCCACATCGCCCACCAGATAGATGAAAATATGATGGGCGTCATGGAAAACAGCATAATGGACCGCGTATAGCACCGCCGAGAGAACCACGAGGGCTATTCCGAGCACCAACTGCCAGCTTACTCGCTTCATTGTGATCGCCTCCATCTTGGGCTCAGGGCGCAGAATCGTGGCCGTAGCCCGACATTACCTTAATACTACTAGAAAGGGGCCCTATGGCAAGCGAAGAAGGGCGGTGGTTGGTGTAACTACTTCTATGGCAATAGGTTAGAGATGACAATGCCAGCCCGGGAATAGCCGATGCCCGGGCGGGCCAGGGAGGGATATTGCATTCTGCAATGACCCTTTTAAGGTACTGTGAAAAAGAGCAAAAATAGCTTGACAGACTCTAATCCCTGTGCTAGAGTTCGGGTGGATCAAGGAAAGACATTCAAGGAGTGAAGTCATGTTAATAGCACTGCTTACGTTGATAAGCTTTTTCTGGGACGGAGAGTTTTAGGTCTCCCTTAGTTCCACTGAATCACACGCAAGGAGGCGCGTAAGCGCCTTCTTGCTTTTTGCAATTCGTCTTGCGTTCTGCAATGCTTTTCCCTCAACTCGTGATTCCGATTTGCATCCAGATTTGTAATCGCCTCCACGGCAACGAGTTAGTCTGGCTTAAATCCCCCTCTGCGGCATGTGATTTGCATTATCAGTTTCACGACGTAGTGGGAGCCCAACGCAGGGGGACGTTTCCTCTTGAAGAACTACAGGTTTTTCCTATTCGGTCTATGTGTTGGCATCGGGGCGATTCTTCTTGTCGTTCCGCGAATCCCAGGCGTCCTCGCGGGGATGGTGGAGGCGCCGGCGGCGATATTCTGGCTGGCGCTGACCCTTGCGGTTACTGTTCTTCCAGTGAGAGGCATGGCGGGCGTAGGTGCCCTCAATATAAGCCCCCTCCCGCTAATGACGATGCTCCTGTTGTATGGGCCGGAAACGGCTGCTTTGGCGGGTTGGCTGGCCGGTCTTACGGCGACATTCTCATCTCCTTCAGGGAAACCAATTGTCGATCTAGAGCGCGCCCTCATCAACTCTGCTAAGCACGTCTTCTGTATAATCGCCGCGGGGTACATACTCTGGGGAGGCCCTGCTTACAGTGGTGGTGTTGTGCATTCGGGCTTCAGTAGCATGCTATTCACCAGACTGCTGGTTGCTCATGGTGCATACTTTGCGATAAGTACTTTTCTGCTTTCGTTCGCCGTTAGCCTTAGAGATGGCAGAGGGCTGTTCGACGTCTGGCGTGCGAACTTCGGGTGGGGAGCCCTGCTCTCCTGGAGCACGCCGCTCGGGGCGTATCTCCTGGCCGTCTTCTACGTGAACGGCGGCCTTCTGCTGATCGGCATCCTGGTCGCAATCGGACTGGTGGGCATCCTCACCGTGAGAGACCATGTCCGCATAAGATCCTCGTTTATCAATCTCGTAGATGCACTGCGTCTGGCCCGAGACGGCAACATGCCGCACCTGAAGGGCGAGACCAAGCAGGTAGTTGACCTTTCGATGGCACTGGGCCGCAAGATGCACCTCCCGATGAAGAACCTCGAGATACTGGAGGAAGCAGCAACCCTCCACAATGTGGGCTATATCGGAGTCGACAGGACAACGGTTTTGAAGCCGGATCGCCTTACGAAGGAAGAGCTTAGCGAGGTCCAGCAACATCCGGAGAGCGGGATGCGAATCCTCCGCGAGGTATCGCGCATGGGCGGCGTGGCGGAAGTGGTCTACTCTCACCATGAGAATCCGGATGGCAGCGGCTACCCGCGCGGCCTCAAGGCCCCGGATATCCCCATCGAGGCCGCCATAATCAAGGCAACTGAGGCTTTTGTGGCGATAACGAGCCCCAGGCCTCATCGCGAGAAGATCTTCAGCAAGGACGAGGCCCTCGCGAGGATCGCGGAAGTCGCCGGGCAATCTGTTGACCCGCTGGTTGCCTACCACATGTGCGAGATGATGGGCCGGCAAGACCTAGCCGTCAAGATATCAGGGGGCTTCGGCCCGCCGACGAAAGCACAAATAAAGAATCGTCTATATAAACCCAAGCCGAAGCCGCTGCGCTTTCTACCGGCCAAGCGGCCCGCGCGCAGGTCAATACTCACGGGCCTCGCGATGGTTGGGTGTTGCGCCGTTCTCATATGTGTACTTGGTTATATAAATGTGCTGGAGCCCCTTCACTCGGGGGCGATCGAAGTGCAGCACGGCATCCTGGGGGGCCTCTTCTTCCTCTTCCTGCTTGGGCTCGCAGCGTTGAAGCCAGTGAGGCTCCCCTGGGGTGCCTATGTATCAGCCTCGAGTGCGATCGTGTTTCCGATGGCGGTGGCGGGTGGTCCGCTCTACGCCGTCGTCTTCGGGCTTGCGGCCATCGCCTGGGCGATGGTGCACAACCCGCGCACGGCGCTCTCGCCCACGAGGGATCTGGGGGCCGTGGTCGCCAACGGTTTCAACGGCTACAACGGGTGGCACGCCAATAACGGCCACTCCAGGCCCGGGGGCGAAGGGTCGGACTCAGGCTTCAATCACAAGGTCCCCGGCATCACATCACTCATCAAACATAAGGCGCTGGCGACAAGGCTCTCGACGGCGTCGTCCTACGGCTTCGTGCTCATCCTGGCGGGATGCGCTTCCTGGGGGATGTACCGCATCGGCGGGAGGGTCGCGGATACACTCAGCGTCCACAGGAGCGTCGCCGAGCTGATTCCATTCTTCCTGAGCGTCTCGACTTTCTATCTCATGGAGTCCATTGCCCAGGCCGCACTGCTTGCGCGCGCCGGTCTTTCGCCCCGCCGGCTGTGGCAGCGCAACTATCTCAAGATCTTTCCCGAGCCGCTCACATACGCCGTCTGCGGCTACGCCATAGTCCTCAGTAACGATATGCTCGGCCTCTGGGCGGCAGTCCCGCTATTCCTGTTCCCGACATTCTGGCGCCACCTCGCGCTGCTCCGCCGCCTCCACCTACTGGAGACCAAGGACAGCCTTATCAGGTCCATCGCGAGGGCGATTGATGAAAAGGACCGCTACACGGGCGGGCACTCCGCGAGTGTCGTGGAGTTCAGCGTGGCAATCGCGCGCGAGATGGGAAAGAGCGAGCCATTCGTCGAGGAACTCGAGGAAGCCGCCATCAGGCATGATCTCGGCAAGGTATCCTGGCCCAGCGGCGTGCTCCGTAAGCCGGGCATCCTCAACGAGAAGGAAGAGGAGGACTACAAGTGGAAGCATCCCGACCTCAGCGCCGAGATCGCCGGGAGGGCCGGTTCATCGCCCGCCGTGACGGAGATGATAAGGTATCACCACGAGCGCGTCGACGGGGAGGGCTATCCCCACAGGCTGACGGGGGATAAGATTCCGCTAGGCGCGCGCATCCTGTGCGTCGCCGATGCTTTCGACGCCATGATCCACGACCGGTGGTACCGGCGCAAGCGCGACCTGCGTGACGCCATCGACGAGCTCGTGCGCTGCGCGGGCAGCCAGTTCGATCCTGCGGTCGTTGATGCATTCAAGTGCGTCATCGACAAGACAGACCTCGACACCCTGGTGGAGACCGTGGAAGAAGAAGTCACTTCGAGCGAGTACGAGATCCTGACCAGGGTCTAACCTCAAGATCCATCCCGGCACGTTTGTTGCTTTGTACAGTCTCCGGCTTTAGTGAAATAGGATGCGTTTGGACGTGAGGAGGTGATTGGGATGAAACGCATAATCTTCACCTGGCTTGTTCTTCTGGCAGTGCTTTCGGGGGCGGCGGCTGCAGCCGACCCTCCTTCTCCGCTCTACAGGGCCAGGCTCGCGGCGACTCTCGACGGATGGAAGAAGGTTCCGGTACAGGTGCGGGAGCTGGATGACCCGGGCTGGTGGCCTGCCAGCCTCAATCCGGCGAGCCTCTGTGTGGGGAGCGCCTGTCCTCAGAGTTATTGCCTGGGAAGCCTCTGCGCGGAGAGTGTCTGTCTGGGAAGCGGCTGCCTCGGAAGCACATGTATCGGGAGCGGCTGCATCGCGAGCGTATGCGGCGTATCGGGCTGTGCGGGCACAACGCTCTGCCTCAAGAAATGCGGCTATTTCACACCGCCCAATGCCATCGACCCGACCCAAAACGGTACGACTTTTGTAAACGGTACTTGCAACGAGCCATAGTCGGCGGAGCCGGGCCGGTGTGGGGACGGGCTCGCGCGGTGGCTCCGCCCTCACGACATACGCCGGCCCGGCCAGGCTCTCTCCAGGAGGTGGCGGCCTTGAAAAAACGGGGAGTATCGGGGCTCATGCCGGCCCTGTCACTGGCGTCCGCGCTGGGGTTCTGGGTCGTGAACGCAGCGGTGCTTGCGTCCCGGCTGGCCGGGGTTGCGGGAGTCCAGGCGTTCCTTAAGAATAACGCCCTCGCCGTTACCGTCGTGGCGAGCCTCCCAGCGGCCTGCGCGGCTTACTCCATGGTCCTCAGGCGGGGCGACGTCGTGGGCCGGGACAGGCTTCCCGGTGTCGGGCGCGGTACCGTCATCATTCCCTTTGCCCTGAGCCTCGGCGTGGTGTTGCTGGGATCGGCTTCTTCCGCGTTCGTTATGCACAGCCGCATGGGAAGCGAGTGGACGGCCATGGTGCGGCTATGGTGGCCGCGGCTCCTCCCGGTTGGGGCGGGGTTCGCCCTCATGGGGAGTCTGGTGGGCAACCTCGCAGGCAGCTTAACGCTCGAAGCGAAAGACCTTGGCTACTGGACGCGCATCAATCTCGCGCTGCTCATCTCGAATTCAGCGTTCTGGCTGTTTCTGATGTGGGCGGTTCTTGATGTCCTGCGGAGACAAATAGGCGCGCTTGCGCCGTAGGAGTTTGGACAGTGGTGTCAGCGAAGTTTACAGAATCAGGTGCGGCCCGCATCGCCGCGGCCACCGCAGGCGTGCTCGGCATCATGCTCGCCTCCGGCTCGGCGTTCTGCGTATCCTCCTGGTTTCGCGATTTGGCCTGCATGGTCGCATTCGTCTGCTTCCTGCTCATATCATCTTCCGGCCTGCACGGCGGGACCCTGGCGAGGTCCATTTTTGTAGCGTGCCTTTGTGTGGTCGTTTACCTGTGCTTGCGCGTTCAAGCACCGGCGCTGCGCCTCGCGCTTCTTGCCTGGGTATTCACAGGTAAGTTCTGGGTCGAGCGTTCCTGGGGCGGGAAGCGCCGGGGCCGCGGCGTTGTAGGCCTTGTGTTGGGGGTGTCGAGCCTCGCATATGGGAGCTGGCTGGCTATGTCGGGGCGGGACTCTGGGCCGCATGTTGTGGGGCCGTGTCTTCACGCGATCTCTCTTTTCGCGCCTCTTGACCTCCGGAGCGTGGTGGCGGCCGAGTTCTCCGCTGTTCTTTTCCTGGCGGCCATTGTGGTTCTGCTGGCGCGGCGGACCCGTCCGTCCGCGAGGTGCGCAAGGCGTCTGGCCGTGGGCTCGGTACTTATTACTGTCCTGGTCGCTTTCTGGCCCGCTCGCCGCGACGCCGTCGGCCTTCGCGCGGAGGACAGGATGCGGCTTCACGAACGTGCGTCCATTGCCCTCTTCTCGGAGGGGCTGCTTGATTGGGAGTTGCCATCGCCCGAGAAACTCGGGATCGTAAGATCCGGCATGTTCGGGCTCTTCCGCAGATCGCTGGAGCGTTACGCTTCATCTCATGGCGGCGCCGTTTGTGAAGTGGACTCGCTGACCGCCGACGCCCTCTCCTGCGCTGAGCTCATGGTATTCATCAACCCGACGAGATGTCTTGCGCCCGCGGAGCAGGACCTCATCGCGGCCTTCGTGGCCTCGGGAGGCGGCCTGCTTGTTCTCGGCGACCACACGGACATCGGCGGATCAAGGGCGCCCCTTAACGGCGTTCTCGCATTCACGTCAATGCGCTTCAACTTCGACTCGGCCCTGAGCCTCAGGGATGGGTGGAGAGGTTGCCTTGAGACAAGGCGCCATCCGATTACGGCCGGAGTCATAGATGAGCTGGACGCGGAGATCGGAACGGGCGCATCGCTTGAGATAGCGCGGCCGGCGTTCCCGATCATCACAGGTCGTTACGCTTTCAGCGATCGCGGCGATTATGGCAACGGCGGGCGCGGCGCGAACATGGGTAATTGCAGGCACGATGCAGGCGAAGCGTTGGGGCGTGTGGTGCTCGTCGCCGGGGAGGAAGTCGGTAGTGGAAGAGTACTCGTGTTTGGAGACACCTCACCCTTTCAAAACGGTGCTCGCTTCCTCTCCCGGCGGCTCGTAGCCAACGCGGTCCGCTGGGTATGCGGGGACGTTGCCGGGCCGGCCGCGGGAGTCGTTCCGGACATCCGGCCGTACGATGACTTCGCCTTCATAGACTTCAGCCTCGGTCCGCGGGCCTCGCGTGCGCTGTTTACCGACCGGTCCCTGGGGGGCCTGGCAAACTGCCTCTACCGCGCCGGTATAACGCCGGTGCCCGGTCTGGGCGGGTACATCGAACGCGGGGAGATCGACGGCGCGGCCTTTGTGTTCATCATCGCTCCGACCCGGCGCCCGGGTGATCTCGCTATGCGGCATATGTTCGAGTATATGCGATCGGGCGGGCATCTCGTCGTGGCGACCGGATACACGCTACCCGACCCATGCGGAGAGCTTCTCGAAGAGGTCGGTTTCAGGCTGCAGCCTGCGCCACTCGGAGGAGGGGATACATCCGCGGGCCTGAGGCACAGGGAGGCGTGGGGCGTCAGCTGTCACGGGTCCCCCGACACCGTGGTGCATGCGCGGGCATTCGGGTTTCCCACGGTTGTCACAAGCCGCGTCGGTGACGGCGGCCTCACATTGATAGCCGACGGAGAGCTTCTGCTGGACGAGAGTCTCGAAGGTGAAACCCGGGCGACTCCCGTGAACGTCAGCTTCCTGGCCGCGCTGCTTGCCGACCCGAGAGAGGAGACAATTGACCTGGTTTCAGCGGACAGTGCTGTGGCTTGGGATCATCCTCATTAGCCTGTCGTGGCGCGTCGCGTTTCATCTGGTCACCGCGCCCGACATGGCGCTTACCCTGTTTGTTTTGATCGCCGGCGTTCTTTGCATGGTCGCCTCGGGTGCTGCCGGCCCGAGCCGGCCCGTCGGCCGTGCGTTGCCGGCGCTACTCGCCGCGGCGGGTACCGTGTTCCTCTTATCTGGAATCTCCACCGGCCTTCTGCTCCGCCTGGCGCCCTGGTTTCACGACATCGCCATACCGGGCCGTCTGGCCCCGGTCTTGGATAGGATCTCGGCGCGGTTCGGCCAGGCTGGCGGCCTTGTTACCTTCTGGAACGGTCGGGGGCTCGCGGTCGTGCGGGTGACGTTCGAGGGGCTCGGGCTCTATGAGGTCTGGTTCGTCGCCGTCGGGATGGCGCTAGCCGTACTGGTCTTCGGAGGAGGCAGGCGGGTTTCGGTCTTTGTCAGGGCGATGCCGCTTATCCTCGTCTATGCGCTCGTTCGTTTCATCGTTCTCGTTGCCCTCGCCGTGGAGGTCGATAGGCCCGCCGTGTTGTGGCATCCGGGTGTCACGGTCATCTCGTATATTCCACTTGCGCCGCTAATCGGGGGATTCCCGGGTCTCGCCCCGGCCGGGTTCGCGGCGTCATTCCGGCGCCTCGCCCTCGCGGCGGCCATTGCTATAGCGCTCGCGGGCGCCACTACTTTCCCCGGGGAGCGACTGAGAAACGCCCCGGTCGGCCTCGATGGGGTCAGGTTGCTAGTCGACGAGACCCATTCGGACTGGGAGTGGGCGCGCGAACCTTTCGATACGACCGGCTTCGGGATCAGGGCCGAGTACAACTACTACTGCTTCGTCGAATATCTTGGCGAGTTCTGCGATGTCGCCGTGCGGTCGGACGGGGTGACGGCCGCCGCGCTCGACGATTTCGACGTGCTCATCGTCAAGACGCCGACAGAGTCATATAGCGCGGGCGAGATCGACGCCATCGAGGAGTTTGTGCGGGGTGGCGGCGGCCTGCTCCTCATTGGCGACCATACCAACCTCTTCGGCATGACTACCTACCTGAACGCGATAGGCGAGAGGTTCGGGATGCGGTTTCGCTGCGATGATACGTTCGATCTGGCGACCGGGGGATTCACGTCGCTTGTGCCGATGGGCTTCTGGACGCATCCCGCCATGCGGGGCATCTGGCGCTTCAGGTTTCTCACCTCCTGCACCGTGGAGGGCGGGCCGGGGATAGAGCCGGTCATGCTCGGCATGGGCCTCGGGAGCGAGGACGGCGACTACGGGCACCCCAACTTCTTCGGCAACATCTCTTACGACCTCGCGGACAGGTTCGGTGTCTTCCTGCAGGCAGCCGGGCGGCGGTTCGGCCGGGGCAGGGTGCTGCTCTTTACCGACAGCACGTGTTTTTCCAATTTCTGCATGTTCAGCCCGGGCACGCCTGAGGTCGCGCTCGGTCTTCTCAGGTATGTGGCTTGCCGGAGCGCGGGAGCGGATCCAGCCGCTGGCGACCTGGCTTCGGGGAGCGTCCTCGTCGACACGACACATTCGCGGGCCTCCTTCTTCGATTACATCGGCGCCAGCCGGCGGCCCGAGTGGGAAGGATTCGAGGAGTTTTACATTTCAGTGGCGCGCGCGGGAATGCGGCCGGTCGCGGGAGAAATACCGGACCTCGCCTGCCGAGGCGCAGCCGCCCTGGCAATCGTAAACCCGCGGCGTTCATTTGCCCCGGGCGAGGTCGAGCGGATATTCGAGTTCGTAAAGGGCGGCGGCCGGCTTCTCGTCCTGGACGGCGTCGCCAATTCGGAGTCGGTGGCAAATGAGGTGCTCGGGGTCTTCGGCATGGGGATCGCGGCGCGGCCGGTCGCGGCCGGCGGCGGGATCGTACCGGGCCTTGAGGTCCTGGGAGGAGAACCCCTGGCGCTCACTCCCGCCGGAGATCGCTTCGCGCCCGATTGCACCTCTGATTCCACCGGCCGGATTTGCGTTGCGCGGCAGGTCTGCGGTGCCGGCGCGGTGATTGTCGCCGTGGATTCGTACACCTACTCGGCGGCAGGTCTCGGGCGGCCCCTTCAAAATGTCCACGCATATGCCGCCACACGGCCCCGCTACCGCCGGCTCTTCGCCCTCCTCGATGAGATCAGGTGACGGGCGCGAGCCCAAACAGGCCACCCCTTTTGGTCCGAGATCCTGGGGCCGCACCGGATTGTGCATTTCAAGACCTGACCCCATCGGTAAATTCATCAACTTGACGTGGTTAGCGACCTGTGGTAAGCTAACAGCAAGCAGAATTGTATTACAGATATCCTCGCTATTGTAAACCGGCACATGGAAGTCGCTGTCGGGCTGGGCAGGGAGCCTCCTTAAGCCGGAGCGAGGTGGTAGATTTCTAGCCGCCCCGTTCGCAGGTGGCTTTCGAGTCTTTCCCGTACGGCTTGCTATCTTCAATTGTGCCAAGGACCTAGGTGGGACCCTGACGTGCCCGCCCGAAAGGAAGGGTAATCTCAATGAAGACCGTGCTGGCCGTTCTCGCCATGACGGCGCTTATCGCGCTGGCCGCGCTCCCGGCCGGAGCCATGCCGCACTCGCCGAAAGCGCTCGAGAAAGCGCGGCGGGCGGGCGCGCCTCTTTCGGATGCGCTGTTCGCGCCGCCTCCGGCGTATGTCGACGCCCCCGGACCGATCCCTCCCCTCGGCCATTCGGGGGCGTACAAGATGCTCGTCATCTGCATCCAGTTCACCGACTCGGGTTACACCTACTCATCCGCCTCATTCGACAACATGGCGTTCGGGCCGTGGGCAACGGGCTCTATCAACGACTACTACACAGAGATTTCCTACGGCAACCTGACGCTCTCGGGGAACACCTATGGCTGGTACACGGCGAGCCAGAGCCGGGACTACTACGGAAACGGCCAGAAAGGCTGGGGCACTTATCCGCAGAACGCGGCCAAGCTCGTGGAGGAAGCCGTGGACGCCGCCGAGACCGCCGGGTGCAACTTCGCGCTCTATGACAATGACGGCGACGGCGAGGTGGAGTCCATGTACATCGTCCACTCGCACGAGGGCAATGAGACCAGCCTCAACACCAACGACATCCAGAGCCATAAGAGCAAGATAAGCCAGATGGGCGGAACGGCCAGGTCATATGATGGTGTCACCATTGACACCTATATGTGCGTCCCCGAGCTCCAGTCCACCGCGCCGCTGACCCACGTCCAGATCGGCGTCTACTGTCACGAGTACGGGCACGCCCTCGGGCTTCCGGACCTCTATGACGTGGGGCGCTACTGCGGCGGAACGACGGGCTGGGGAATAGGCGCCTGGGGCCTGATGTCATTCGGCGGCTGGGGCGGCGACGTGGTGTCTCCTGACAGCCCCAGCCATATGTGCGCCTGGTCGAAGATGAAGATGGGCTGGATCACCAATCCCGGTAACGTTACCGGGAGCCCGGGGTCGGTGGGGACGCTGTGGCGTCTCGAAACCAATCCTCACGTCTTCAGAATCGGAACCGACATGCAGAGCAGCGAGTACTTCCTCGTGGAGTTGAGGGACTCGGCCTACGGTTTCGACCGGAGCCTCGTGAAGCGCGGCGTTCTCATCTATCACGTCGACGACGACCAGTACATGGAGAACGACTGCGAGAACGGCACGGGGTGCCCGTCCAACTATAACCTCATGGTGGCGCTCGAGCAGCCTGATAACTCCTATCATCTCGATTGCGGGACTGCATTCAACTACGGCGACCGCGGCGACATGTATCCATATGCCGGGGTGGAGTTCAGCCCCACGAGCTCGCCGTCGTCCTATACCAACGAGGGATTCTCCTCGGGCGTTACGGTGAAGAACTTCAACGTCGCGTCCAACGGGCTCTTCGCCGATATTTTCCTGGAGGGCTCGCCCCGCCACCCGCAGTGCGTATACGACGACAACTACTACAACATCCTGTACAGTTTCGGGAGTGCCAACAGCGGCTTCGCCGTGAGGTGCACGCCGGCGAGATACCCCGCGCAGGTTCGGGGCCTCAGGATAATGAGTGGCAACGTCTACTTCCCTGACTTCCAGTGGCAGATATGGGATGACTCGGGCACGGGCGGCACTCCGGGGAGCGCGCTCACGCCGGTGCATACGACGACCTCGGCGAGCCCGGTCGAGTGGACCTATTGCGATGCCCTGGGCGACACCGTCATCGTCGATTCGGGGAGCTTCTGGGCCGTCTACATAGACTACAACAACTCGCAGATCTGCTCGGACAACGACTCGCCCTGGTCGGGCCGGACCATGTACTACTATCTGGGCAACTTCTCTCCGGACGGGGGCGCGGCGGGCAATTACATGATCCGCGCCGTGTACGACACGCTCGTCTGCGCGGGTGTGCCGGAGACGCCCGCACCGGATGTTGTCGCGTACGCCCGGCCCAACCCGTTCAGGCAGGAGACCACGCTTTCGTTCGCGCTCGAGCGGCGCACGCACATAGCCATCGCGATCTACGACATCAAAGGCCGGTGCATTATGAAGGTCGCCGACAGGGTGTTCGACGCAGGGCGGCACTCGGTGGTCTGGGATGGTACCGACTCCCATGGCAACACCGTGTGCTCAGGCATATACTTCTATAGACTCATAACGCCCGAAAAGGCGAGCACTGGCAAGGTGACCCTGCTCCGGTAAAAATTGGGGTCTGACCCCGGGGTCAGGTCTTGAAATGCACAACCGGGCCGGACCCTTGACCGCTGAGACCTACCGGCCTGATGCGCTGACCCCGCGGCGATCCGGATCGGGGAGGGAGGGGGTAACGAGTGGCTGGGAGCGCAACTCATCGTGGGGCTCGCGTGAGACCAATGTCGCTTGCCGTATTCGCGCTAGCTGTCCTCTTCGCGTCATGCGCTCATGCCGGCATGAACCCCGACGGGAAAGTCGCGGTGCACGTCTTGTCGCATGAGAACAGGACCTGCACGAAGGCGTTTCCCGTGATCTCCTACTGCGGCGAAATCGTGACGACCTATGCAGGCTGCGGCGACATAGACTTCTTTCCCGTGTTCTTCGGCCTCACCGGCTACACCGGCGCCCACTACGGGCTGGTATGGCCGGGCTCGGGAAGCTGTTTCTTCACTTCCTGCAGCGACCTGGTGATCGGGCAGATAGCATGGTCGGGGGACGGCATTGCCCATGCCTGGACGCACTGCCATATGGAATCTGCGGTCATCCCCGGGTGGGGCTGGATAGCGAGCAATGAGCCCGGGCTCATATGTGTTGATGTCCATCCGGGGACCAATACGGTGGAGATCATAGACTGTAACTTCGACGAGGACTATCCGACGATGTCCTTCTGCGCCGGAGTCTGCGGTGAGGCGGGGATGGATCCCTGCGAGGAGCCGCCGCCCTATGTCGCGCTCGATGTCGCCATAGAGTCCAGTGTCGGGAGTGGGTGCATCTTCGTCGGCGATGACATGACCTACACGATCTCATACGGCAACACGGCGAATCCGGGGACCGTGAACGGCACCGTCCTCACCTGCGCCTACTCACCCGGTACCGCGCTCCTTTACGTGAGCTCGGGCGGCACGCAGATCTACGGGGGCCGCGTCAGGTGGAACATCGGGATCCTGCCCGTGGGTGCGACGGGTTCGGTGCAGATGACCGTGCGCGTCAAACAGGAGACCCTTCCCGGGACTATTCTGCCGGTTACGGCCGTGATCGGCTGCAATGAGTCACCGGAGAGCACGGCATCCGATTCGACCATGGTATGCGTCGAGGAATTCGCGCCCCTCGGCCTGAGCAAGGATGACAACGTGGGAGTCGATGAAATGGTGCCGGTCGGGGACTACATAGTCTACACTATCACCTTCGACAATGCCGACAACGCCGCCGCCGTCAATAACGTGGTGGTCGTGGATTACCTGTCTTCGCTGTCACACTTCGTATCCGCCTCCGACGGCGGCGCGTATGACTCCGGGCCGCGCACCGTAACATGGGATGCGGGGGTGCTTCCGGGCGGCGCGCGCGACAGCGTGGAGCTCACAACGAGAGTTGGCTACGCAGCGGATGACTTCCAGACCATTGTAAACTCATGCTCTGTCAAGGGCGATGAGACGCGCACCACGAGGATCGAGGAAAGAACGAAGGTGCAGCTGGCCAAGGTGGCCATACACGTGCGGCCCCATGCTTACTGGCACAAGTGCACGGGTGATACGCCGCACGTCGATAACTGCAGAGACATACAGCAGTGTACGGACTCGTGCGATGTCACGGTCTATCCCGTGTTCTTCGACTTCCCTGAATTCCAGGCCTTCGAATACTCCATGGTGTGGCCCGCTGACTGGGGGAGCATGGCGTTCATAAGCTGCAGCGACGCCACGATAGGGAGCATTGTCCACCCCTGGGATCGCGTTGTGCAGACATGGAATGAGTGCCATGGCGGCGGGCTTAAGATCCCCGCGGTGTGCCATGTCACCGCGACCGGTCCGGGCCAGATTCGGGTTGCCGAGAACTGGGACACCGGCCGGATCGGGATCACGACGTGCAGGGGTAACACCTATAACGTCACTCTGATCTTCCCCGGAGGCGTGTGCGGCGAGTACGTCAGCCCTCCCTGCGGCGGGCCGACGCGAACCGTGCCGACGACATGGGGTAAGATAAAGAGCATGTTCAGGTAGTATCCGTCCCTCGCTGGAGGTGAGAGCCATGGACGAGCGACACCTTTCCTCGATGCCCTTCGAGCTTGCGTATCTGGCGCTTCTCACGAGGCGCGGCATCAAGCGATTGAGCCGGTGGGAGCACGGGCTCTCGGCGGAACATATCGACCTCCTCCGCCAGGCCGGCCTCACTGTCGAGCCTCTCGAGCGCCGGACGCTCTTCGGAAAGAGAGTGCGGCAGACAGTGTTCTCAACGCGGAGGCCCGCGCTGGACCTCTATGCATCCCGTTTCAACCGGACGCGACTGTCGTCCTCGGCGGGTGAGACCAGCTTCAAGGGCTTCATGTTCGGGTACCCTTCATGCTGCGTGGAGGAGTTCATCCGGAAGCCATACTCCCGGAACGGCCTTGACCCGCGGGACCAGCGCATACTGTTTCACTGGGCATGCCGTGGATGCAGGGTGACGCCGGCGCTTCTTCGAGACTACAGGGACACATACCGGGAATGCGTGAGGCTCTTCGGCGCCGCCCCGGCGATTGACAGACATTTATCAGTGGGTGGGGCGGGCAGAACCGCGCCCATGCTCCAGGTGCTGCAGCGCGCCGCGCTGCCGGCGGCGGCCGGGATCGCGGCCATGTTACTGCTGCCGAACCCCGCAAAGGGAGATGATCCTCACTGGCTGGGCGTCCCCGACGATGTCGACGGCGACTACCTGGCCCATGCCGAGGAGATCCTGGCGGGTTATGACTGGCGGTGCGCCTACACTCCTGGCGACACGCTCCCGGACGGCGTCCACCTGGCCCGTGTCCTCAGCGACCTCGTAGCGGCCCTGCCCGATACACCGCAAACTGACCGGCCCTACAAGTTCTTCGAGTACATGTATGGGGGAGAGACTTGCGACGTGTGCTCGGAGTACATAAACATGGGCAACGTCCACATCTTCAATCCCGAGCGCGGCATCCAGATGGAGTTTCCCATTATCGGGCTTCACTATCTCGAGCACGGCTGCCTCTCTTACATGGGATCGGTGCATGACGGCCGCGTGGACCTTTCAGCCCTCAAGCGGGTGCTGCTGGCCGAAGATGAATCCCATTACCTCACGTACGAAGGCGATGCCGACAGCGATGGGCTCTTTCCGGAGGAGGAGATATATCTTGGCACCGACCAGGCGAACCCCGACAGCGACGGCGATTCGGTGAAGGACGGTCCGCAGTACTTCGAAGACCTCGTGGACGCGCTGGCCCAGGTTTCGCGAACCCCGTCGGAGACAGAACCCTATATCGTGGAATGGGACTTCAGGGGCATCGAGACCTGCGAGATATGCGGCGCAGTCTTCAACATGGGCGGGGTCGAGGTGGTGAACCCGGCAGAAGGGCTTTCGCTTTACATCCCTTATATAGGGCTTCACTACCTGGCCCACGGTTCGGCCAGATACGACGGCACGGTCAACGACGGCCGGGTGCTGCCCGTTCTATTGAACACGGCGCTGACCGGAGACGGCCACGCGCACTGGCTTGAAATCGAAGATGACGGCGACGGCGACGGCCTCAAAGACGTTGAAGAGGCCCACTTCGGATATGACCCGGGCGTCTATGATTCGGATGGAAGCGGCGTTCCCGACGGGCCGCAGCTCGCGACTGCTATGCACACCATCATAGCCAGCCTTCCGGAGGGAGAGAGACCGGACTCGACATACATCATCCACTGGTACATGAACGGCATTTACCCGTGTCTTATCTGCGGCGAGGCCATAAACATGGGGTTCATGGAGATTGTGAATCCGGAGAGCAAGGCCACTGCCATACTCCCTTACTACAATTTCCACTTCATGGAGCACGGCAGCTTCGAGACGGACCGGCCCGATCTCTACGCGCGTGTCGATCCCAGGGATATCGACGCCGTCATTGACACGAGTTCGAGAATCCCCCGGGAGCCTGTCGCCGGAAGCCCGGTAGAGGTGTTTCCCAACCCGTTTACGGAGCGAACGAGGATGGCGCTCAACCTGCCGGCGGCCGCTGCGGTGGACATAACCATATTCGACGTCACGGGGCGGAACGTGTTCAGCATGACAACGGAAGAGGCGAAGAAGGCAGACTTCTTCTGGTACGGCAGGGATTCCGAAGGCAGGGACCTGCCGCCGGGGGTCTACTTCTGCCGCTTCGCCTTCGGGGATACCACGCTGACTAGGAAAGTAATGCTGCTGAGATAATCGATGGGGTCAGGTCTTGAAATGCACAATGTGCATGCTTGGGGTCAGGTCTTAGAATGCACAAGCAGGTCCGGGCCCGCGCCGGCGCGGGGGCACACCACGCGCTTCCATTCTGCCGCCCCAGCTACTGCTGCCGCTCCGGTCCTGGCTAGCCGCCGCCGTAGACCCTGGCGGCAACTCCTGCATATCTCTCCTTGAGTGTCATGCCTGCCAGGCGTTAGACTGAAGAGAAGAACCATCACGCAACCCGGGGATGAGTATATGTCTCACAGGAAACCGCGCGGGCTGGCCTGGAGGGCCATGGGTGCGCTCGCTCTCATGATCGGCTTCTACGGTCTCGCGATCGCCATACTGGCGGCCCTATGGTTCGGAGCTTACGCGCAGATCAGATACTCCAACAGGATCTACTTCAGGTATCTCTTCTTCGTGGCGGTCGGCACAGTAGTCGTTCTCGCCGGGATCATTCCGCGGCGCGACAAGTTTGTGGAGCCGGGAGTGCGCCTGTCCGAGGATGAGCACCCGAAGCTCTTCAAAGAGCTCAAGGCCATTGCAGCCGCCGTCGGGCAGAAAATGCCAGTCGACGTTTTTCTGGTTCCCGACCTCAACGCCTGGGTCATGCAGCGTGGCGGCAGGCTCAGCTGGGGCGGGAGGCGGGTGATGGGCCTGGGGCTTCCGCTCTTAAACCTGCTCAGCCTCTCGCAGCTGCGCGCCGTTCTGGCCCATGAATTCGGCCACTTCCACGGCGGCGATACCAAGCTCGGCCCGCTGATCTACCAGACGCGGGGCGCCATCGCGCGGACGGTCGCAGGCCTGGCCCGCAACCGTTCGCTCCTGCAGATCCCGTTTTCGCTCTACGGCAAGATGTACCTGCGCGTGACGCACGGCATATCCCGGCAGCAGGAGTACGCGGCGGACGAACTCGCCGCCGGCATCGCCGGTTCGCGCCCGCTCGCGGAGGGCCTCGAGAAGATACACAAGTTCGCGCCGGCGCATGCCGTTTACTGGCAGAATGAATACTTGCCGATCATGGGTTCGGGCTACTACGCCCCGATGCTGGACGGGTTTGCTAAATTCATGCAGGACCCGAAGGTGGAGGAGATGTCGGCCAAGGCGCTGGCGGAGCAGAAGGCCAGTGCTGTTGTGAATCCCTACGGCACGCATCCGCCGCTCGGCGAGCGGCTGGACGCTATCCGCGACCTTCCGGCGGGCGGAGAAGCGAGGGACACGTCGCCGGCGATCGCGCTGATTGGCGACGCGGCGGGGGCGGAAAGGGAACTCGTCGAAGGCTACATAAAGAAGTACATGCCCGGGCGGCTCGTACCCATCACCTGGGACGATGTCGCATCGGCGGTGTATATCGACCAGTGGACCCACCTCATCGAAGAGCGCGGGGCCTGGCTCGAAGGCGTAACGCCCGAGTCGCTGCCGGTCATCGTCAAGGACATCCGGCCGCTCGCCGCGAGCTATCAGCAGGCAATCGGGCAGCTCCCGCCGGGGGAGGCGTTCCAGCAGATCGTGACCATGTCGCTGGGGGCGTCCCTGGCCGTCCATCTCGCCGGCCGCGGGTGGGCTCTCAACGAGAGACCGTCCCTGGGGTTCATCATGCGGAAGAACGGCGAGGAGGTGCATCCGTTCGGCGTGCTCCCCAAGATCGCCATGGGTGACCTCAGCCCGGAGGACTGGCGCAAGCAGTGCGAGCAGATGGGCATCGCCGGCGCCGACCTGGGCCGCCTGCCATAGGAGCGGGCGCCTCCCCCGGGACCATCTCTCACGGGGACCATTCTAGAGGCCCCCACAGGCTACCTCACACCCCTGGAGGCACCCTCGAGATTCCCCGAAAAAACAGCTTGACATAATGACAGTAAAGTGTCATAATTAGACTGTCATGAAAAAACGCTACTCCATAGAAGACCTGGCCGAATTGACAGGCTTTACTCGAAGAACCATAAGGTATTACATCCAGGAAGGCCTTCTCGAGCCCCCCGCCGGCCGCGGCAGGGGTGGCTTCTATTTTGACAGTCATCTGGACCAGCTGCGCCAGATCAGGTCACTTCAGGGCCGGGGCCTCAGGCTCAAGGCCATCGCCGAGGTGATGAGGGGCGAGGAATCACCCGGGATAGCGGCACAGGCGCTGACAGAAGCAGCGGCGCCGGCCGAAAGAGAACTCTGGGTGAAGTACACCGTCGCTCAGGGGATCGAGATCCAGGTCACGAGGCAACTCGAGGTGACCGAGCAGCAGCGGGTGGCTGAAGTGGTGCGGGTAGCGCGATCGATCCTGAATAAGGGAGGCGATTAGTATGGAACCCGTTTACGGGCTCATAACGACTGAAGCAGTTCCGGTGCCCTTCAAGGGTGTCAGGGTGGAGGGCGACATTCTGGGAAGGGGTGCGAGAGTCCGGGTCTCGCAGCGCTTCGCCAATGAGGAGAAGCAGCCGGTCGAGGCCGTCTACAAGTTTCCCCTGCCCGAGGGCGCTGCCATATGCAGATTCACGGCGCGCATCGACGGCCGGGAGATCACCGGGGAGATAGAAGGACGCGATAAGGCGTTCGAGATTTACGACAAGGCGCTCGAGGAAGGTCACGGCGCTTATCTTCTGGATGAGGAGCGGCCCAACGTCTTCACGCTCTCGGTCGGGAACCTCAAGCCCCGGACCGAGGCGCTCATCGAGATCGAGTACGTCACGATTCTCGACATGGAAAGCGCGCGCGCGCGGTTCTTTCTTCCCACCAGTATCTCGCCGCGCTACGTTCCGGTCGGCATGCCCGACATCGAAGGCATCCCCGTCACAAACAAGGTCCATCCCGAGTATGCCGCCGAGGTTCCGTACGGGCTTTCGGTGTTGCTCAGAGTTCACGGGGCCGCCCCGGTCGAGTCGCTCGAATCGCCGACTCACTCGATCAAGGTCGATATGTCGGCTGAGCCGGTCGTCGTCGAGACCTCGGCCGAGTCGGTGCGCATGGACCGAGACTTCATTCTCTATGTCGGCTACAAAGACCTGGCCGCCGCCACCCGCGCATATCGGTTCAGGGCGGGCGGGGAGACTTTCGTCGAGCTCGACCTGGTGCTGGAGAAGCCGAAAGGGAGCGGCAAAGCAGCGGCCAAGGCCGCGGGCCGGGATATCATATTCGTGCTGGACTGTTCGGGCTCCATGATTGGTGACTCGATAGAACAGGCAAAGAAGGCGCTCGAGATCTGCCTTAAGTCGCTGGACAAAGGCACGAGGTTTAATATCTACAGGTTCGGTTCCAGTTTCGAGTACCTGTTCGACCGGCCGGTCGAGTACAGCAAGAAGAACCTCGACGCGGCGCTCAAGCGCCTCAAGGAGACAGATGCCGACCTCGGCGGCACCGAGATCGCAGCACCGCTCGAGCATCTCTACGCGGCGGCCGCCACCGGGACACAGCGCAAACAGAGTATAGTCGTGATCACGGATGGCCAGGTAGCCAACGAGGATCACGTCTTCGGCCTGATCCGGGCGAACCGGCGGGGGACGAGGGCGTTCGCCATCGGCATAGGCGCGGGTTGCAATGAGTTCCTTATCAAGAGCATTGCGCGCGCGGGCGGCGGTGCCTCGGAGTTCGTCTATCCGGGCGAGAGAATCGAACCCAAGGCCTTGCGACTTTTTTCAAAACTCACCGGGGACGGCGCGGAGGATATCAAGATCACCTGGGGCTCGCGGCAGGCCGAGGCCTATCCGGAGGAGCCCGTGGTCTTCTTCGGGACGCCCCAGACGGTTTTCGCGCGACTCGGACCCGCTAAGCGCGATGCCAAAGCGCTCACGGTGAAGGCGAAGCACAACGGGGCCGCGGTGGAATGGAATGTCGATATCACCGATATCGACTCGCGGGGCGTCTCGATCCCGACCCTGTGGGCGAGGGAAGCCATACGCTCGCTCGAGGGCGAGGAGTGCGGAGGTGGGGTGAGAGGTTCGCGCCAGAGCGCGCGCAAGGCCCGGCTCATTGAGGACAGGGTAGCAGCCATCTCGAAAACATATGGAGTCGTGTCGCGATTCACGAGCTATGTGGGCGTTGAGAAGCGCAAGAAGAAGGAGAGGGCCAGGGGCGAGCTCGCCCTCCGCAAGGTCCCCGCGCTGGTGACGGCGGGGTGGCACGGTTATGGACGCGTGGACATGGCGCGCCTGGCGGCGCCCGTGCCCCCCGTGCATTATCTCGCTCCCGATTCCTCCACGGAGGTCAGGCAGAATTTGCTCGCGGCCCGGGACATGCCGCGGATCGCCGGGTACGCAAGGCCCGCCGGACTTGACCGCTCCGGAGTTTCAAGGGGCATCAGGCGGAAGCGAAAGCAGCCGTTTGCCCGGGCACGCGAGGATAAGAAGACAGATCTCCTCATGGACATCCTTGCGCGTCAGGAAGCTCAGGGCGGGCTCAGGCTCGATGCCGGGCTGGCCAGGTCCCTGGGCCTCAAGATGGCCGGGGTCAAGAAGACTGCAACTGAGACGGAGGTGAGAGGAACAGTCGACAAGTTCCTGCTTGTATCCACCGCTCTGCTGCTTGCCACCCTGTCGCAACACTACGGCGACATGATGGACATCTGGAGCAAGACGCTTCAGAAGACTTCAGCCTGGTTCGACCAAGTTAGAGAGAAAAACAGCCCGAGCATAGCGGGCGAGAACATCTGGAAATGGGCGGTCGAGTATGTGCGGAAGAATGTGAAGATCAAGTCTTAAGGAGTGGAAGCCTGAGGCTCCTTGAGTTCCTCGGCCTCATGAGGAGAAGAGGCACCCCGCGGAAGCTGCATGCGGGGTGCTTCTTCGCATTCACAACGCAGCGATTTCATTTTACTCTTGACATCACGCCTTGTGTTTCTCTACGTCACCGCAATTAAAATCCGCGCTTTCTTGACACATGATTTTGCAGCTTGGTATAATTGGTACAGGTGGTGATGTTGACATCCCAACTGACAACTGAATGAATCGAATAGACAAAATCCCTGTCGGCGCACGAGGTTGCTCCAGCTTATTCTGAGCCAACAGCACTTTAAAGGGAGCTGAAATTCGCTGGCTGATTGCATATCCGGCTCGTTCCGGATCCATGAGGTTTGCGTGACGGCACCCACCTGGACTTGTCCGGGATTTGGAATAACCTGGGCACACGGCCATGACGGGGATTTTTCTTTTTGAGGGGTCAGCTTTTTGAGGGGTCAGGTCTTGAAATGCACAAGCCCACCCCGGCGGTTATCGCACCACCAGCATCTTCTTCGTCGCGCTGAACCCGCCCGCCTCCATCCTGTAGAAATAGACGCCGCTTGATACGCTCGCCCCCGCGAAGTTGCGGCCGTCCCAGTGAGCTCCGTACCGGCCCGGCTCGACGGGCCCGTCTACCAGCGTCCTTACCAGCTGGCCCATGGCGTTGTACAGCCTGATGGTTACCGGGCCCGTGCGCGCGACCTCATAACGCACTTCGGTCGGGCCGGTCACCGGGTTGGGGCTGTTCTGATGGAGTGCCCACTTGAGCTCAGTCGCCCCGGGGACATCGCTGGTTCCCCCCGTACCGCTTCCGTTCGAGGGCAGGCCGAATATGTCCTCGAGTATAGTCAGCAGCAGATCCACCCTTCCCTCATAGTACCCGGCGTCGAAGTCATCATACCCTGAAGGCGCCGCGCCGCTGCAGTACTGGTACTCGTGGTTCACGCTGGCCGAGAGGTCGAAGTTGATCAGGACGCTCTGGCCGACGGTCTGGTACTCCGAGTAAATCACCATGTCCGCTTGCGCGACATCGGGGTTGATGACGGACATGATGGGCTGCGCGACATATCCGGCCGGCGGGGTGGCCTCGGTCTTGACCCAGCTCATGTCCTTAAGATACGGGCACCCGCGGTAGATGAGCAGCGTATCGAGGTCGAGCGGGGTCGGCACGTAGAACACGTTGACGGTTGGCTCGCCCTCGCAGTAGATATAGGGCTTCACAAACGGCGAGTCCATCTCGCTTAAGTAATCGGCGCCCATGATCCCGCTCAGGAAGGGGCCTCCAAGCGAATCGGAGCCGCCGCCGCCCTCGGCCTCGGGCGCTGCATAATAGGCGGTGCGGTCACCGCACAAAATGACCTTTCCTCCGCCTGCGAGGTAGTTCTGCATCTCCACCTGGGCCTCTTTGTCGAAGAGATGGTCGGAGTAGTACGGGCCCGTAAACCATATGACGGCGTCGTAGTCGGGATGCCAGGTGCAGAGGTAATGTACGTGATCGCTTGCGCCCGCGCCCGCGATGTCGTACCTGTCGAAGCAATAACCGGCGTCGATGAGCGTCTGCGCGTATATGTCCTGCAGCCGCACCCTGCTGTCGGCGTTCGAGAAGCACTCCGAGTAGTCGAAGCTCGTGCGCGAGAAGCCGTCCACCAGCAGAATCCTGGGATCGGAAAAGCCCGCCGGATAGATGGGCAGGATCGAAAACTCGAAGTAGTCGCCCCGGAGCCCCGTGTGATCGGGATGACCGGGGCTCGCCTCGCTGGGGAAATAGGATTCATTGCTCAACTGATCGGTACATTTGACATAGTACCAGGCCTCTGTTCCTGCGTCCCATTCGCCCAGGCCGAAATCGCCCGGGCAGAATGTGGCGTAATACGTGCCGCCCAGATCGGGCTCGCCCGCATCCCTGGGCTCATAAAGGGTCATCGCCCGGTTCGTCCACGTCGCGCCGGCGTCGATCGTCCCGAGCAGTTCGACGGCCTGGATATGGTCCTTGTCGGTGACTTCCACCACGAACTGCTTGCCCGGCGGGTAGGCGTGGGCCCCGCCGGAGTAGTAGTTGAGTGTGTCGGGATTGTAAGGGTCGAAGAAGGAGTTGAACGCGCAGAGATCGGTGAAGAACATGTCGTGGAGCAACTCAATGCTCCGCGCCTTGAAAGCCGTGGCGCTGCCGTCGAAGAAGCCGATTGAGACATTGTCGATGATGTGGTCGGTGCCGTTGTGCTTGCCCTTGCAGAAGTCGGACAGATTGCCGACATCGAGGAGATCGAACGCGAACTGCACAGACTCTTCGGCTGCGCCGTAAAACTGAGTCACGTCCTCGTTGCGGTCGAAGTCCCAGAAGAAACAGCCGCCGTTTTCGACGAACCCGTCGATGTCAACCCACGGGCACCACGTGCCGCTGGCCGAGTCGAAGAACCGCACCATGGAGTTCATGTAGTCGCAGGTTATGTCCTTGCCGCAGATGTACTGGTCGTACTGCACGACGCAGCCGGAGCCGGCGATCCGGAGGCTCGGCGTCATGAGCCTGTAGAACCAGTCATTCCTCCACGGCGCCCCCACCATGTAGCCGCCCTCGGGGCGGCCCCGGTACACGATGGACGAGTCGAGCGTGCACGTGCTCCGGTCCCCGCCGTCGCCGCCTTCATAAGGCGGGTCCGGGTCCCACACCATATGCCAGAGGTCGATCACGCCCTCGGGGTCGGGGAAGCTCCAGTACGAATCGACCCCGCTCTCGAAATCGATTTCGTAGCGCTCGGTGTCACCGTAGACGCAGACATTGTCTATAAAGGCCCCGCCGTCACTGTCGACGTTGCCGTCGGCATCGCTCCATGAACCGTCGGACTCGAAGCGCCACCGGAAGCGGGGTCCCGCGCTGTACGCGTAGCTCGCGGGGTCGATCTCGGCCTTGAAAGCCGGCCCTGGAGC
>CAZSBE010000044.1:0-23847 GCA_964604955.1 uncultured bacterium | reverse complement strand
GTTTCCGTTCTCGATGCCGTTCACGTACCACGTGAGGTCCTTGTTGTCGCCGTTGACTGTGGGGTTGATCTGCATGGAGTGGCCGAGCTCGATGTCGGTCTGATCCGGTGCGAGCGATACCCCCGTAACCGGCCTGGGGCCGGTGCTGTCGCCCCCGCAGCCTGTTAGAATCAATGCGCCGGCGAGCGCGAGTAGCGTTGCGGCCAAAACGACCGTTCTCATGGGACTGTCTCCTCTCTCTCCGCGCATGCCGCGCGGGCTATTCTGCCGGCACGGTGCCCGTGCTGAATACACGTTATGGAAACGGCGAGCCGGCCTTCGCAATGCGGCCTCAGAATATCAGATTCCGCCCCGTGCTGTAAAGGCTGTTGGCGGGAGTGCTTGACGCACGGGTGGGGCGTGGGATAATGGGAAGGTGTTGAGAGGGAGGCGAGAGAATGGCAACCGGACTACTCGACCGCATCTCGAAAGCCGGCCGGGATTTCCTGGGAGTGAGATACCCGTTTCTCTGCGGGGCCATGACCTGGATCAGCGATCCCGGGCTGGTCGCCGCGGTGAGTAATGCCGGAGGGTTTGCGAGCCTTGCCGGCGGCAACATGCCGACGGACCTGCTCAAGCGCCAGGTGAGGGAAACCAAGGAGCTGACAGACAAGCCCTTTGCCGTCAATCTCATCACCGTGGCGCCGGTCTACCGCGAGCACCTCCGGGCCGTCTGCGACCTCGAGGTGCCCTTCATCGTCTTCGCCGGAAGTTTTCCCCGCAGGGCCGAGGTGCAGGTAGCCAAGGGGTGCGGGGCGAAAGTCCTCTGCTTCGCGTCCACCAGGTCAATTGCGAACCGCATGCTCGAATACGGCGCGGACGCCCTCATTCTGGAGGGCATGGAAGCGGGCGGTCACGTTGGCCGCGTAACGCTCACCATACTGCTGCAGCAGGTCCTCTTCGAGGTCTCGGACGTCCCCGTATTCGTGGCGGGAGGGGTGGCCACGGGGCGTATGTGCGCGCACCTCTTCCTCATGGGCGCGGCCGGCGTGCAGTTCGGTACGCTTTTCGCGGTGGCTGTGGAGAGCTGCGCCCATCCCAGGTTCAAGCAGGCCTTCATCAAGGCCCGGGCGAGAGACGCCGTTTCGACTCCCGCTTTCGACGGCCGGCTGTCCGTAGTCCCTGTCCGGGCACTCAGGAACTCATCCACGGGTGACTTTGCCCGGCTGCAGCTCGACCTTATGGAGAAGCTGGATGCCGGGGAGATCACGAGCGAGGAATCACAGCTCAAGGTCGAGGAGTTCTGGGCGGGACGGCTCCGCGATGCCGCCATTGACGGCGACGTGTCCTTCGGCTCCATGATGGCTGGCCAGTCGGTGGGTCTCGTAAACGAGGAGCTCCCCGTCAGGGAGATCATAGACAGGCTGGCCTCCGATGCAGAGGCCGAACTCAGGCGAGTCAGGGGGTCGCTCAAGGCCTGAGCCCCGGACAGCTTTACCCTACCGCGTCGGCGGCCACGCTTCCGATAATCCTGCCGACGAGCGAGCCGGCGAGCGCGACACCGAGGACGGCCCCTGCCATATACAGCCACTGGGTGGAGCCGAGCGGCACCGTCCCGAAGAGGCGGCCAAGCGGCGTATAGATCACGCTGAGCTGGAGTGCCAGTGAAACCACCACTGCCGCCGTGAGCCACCGGTTGGAGAACGCGGGCGTGCTGTATGCCGCGCGGATCATGTGAAGCCTCACTATCTCGAGCAGCACCAGCGTCATGAAAGCCATCGTGCGGCCGGCGGCGAGGCTTTCCCTGAGACCGATCATGAACATCACAAGCGTGGCGATGCACATGAGAATGCCCATGCTGAGCACATTCAGAGACAGGCCCCTCGACATGATGCGTTCGGTAGTACGCCTCGGCGGGCGCTGCATGGCATCGGCCGGAATGGGGTCAACGCCCAGGGCGACCGCTGGGAGGCCGTCGGTGACGAGATTGACCCAGAGTATCTGGACGGCGGTCAGGGGGAGCGGAAGCCCCATGAGTACGCCGGCGAAGATGATAAGCACCTCGCCGATATTCCCGGAAAGGAGGTAGTTTACGAACTTCCGGAGGTTATCGTATATACCGCGGCCCTCCTCGATGGCGTTTACGATTGAAGCGAAGTTGTCGTCGGTGAGAATCATGTCGCTGGCTTCCTTGGCGACGTCGGTCCCGGTGATGCCCATGGCGACGCCGATATCGGCCTGCTTGAGGGCCGGAGCGTCGTTTACGCCGTCTCCGGTCATGGCCACAACGTGCCCGCGGCTCTTGAAGGCGCTCACTATCTTGACTTTGTCGGCCGGGTTCACCCTGGCGTAGATGGATACGTCTTCGACCATTTCCGCCAGGTCGAGCGCGGCGGCCGCGTGCAAGTCGGCGCCGGTCATCGAACGTCCCTCTATACCGAGGTCTCTTCCGATTGCCCTGGCCGTGGTCTCGAGGTCGCCCGTTACCATGACGACCTTCACACCGGCCGTCCTGCACCGGGCAATCGCCTCTCGGGCCTCGTCGCGCGGCGGGTCGATCATGGTCTGAAGGCCTACGAATACGAGGTTCTCCTCGTAGGTATCCCTGGTCTCGGCCCCCGCGAGCTCCTTATAGGCAAAGCCCAGGACGCGCATTGCCGACCCGGCGTACTCCTCGTTCTTCTTCAAGATCGCCTCGCGGTCGGCCCGGCCCATGTCCCGGACGGAGGGCCCCGACCTCAAGCCCGTGCACTTGCCCAGAAGAAGGTCGGGCGCGCCCTTGACATAAGCGACGCGCCTGCCGTCTATCTCGTGAACGGTAGTCATGCGCTTGCGTTCGGAGTCGAACGGGACCTCATCGAGGCGGGGATGGCGCTCATCGAGGCGCTGCTTGTCGAGGCCCGCCTTGAGGGCCGAGGTGATGAGGCAGGCTTCGGTCGGGTCGCCCAGGGCCTGCCATGTCCGGCGGTCGAGCCCGGCGTCGTTGTTGAGGGCGCCGATGGTGAGGACGAGGTCGAGGTTGTCGCTCCTTTCGGAGAAGGCGCCTTCGGGTTCATAGCCCGAGCCCCCGACGGAGATATCGACGCCGTCCACATACACGTGCTTGACCGTCATCTCGTTGCGGGTCAGCGTGCCCGTTTTGTCGGTACAGATGACTGTAGTGCAGCCGAGCGTCTCTACGCTGGGAAGGTTCCGGACGAGGGCATTGCGCATCACCATGCGCCTTACGCCGAGGGAGAGCGATATGGTGACAACCGCGGGCAGCCCCTCGGGGATCGCAGCGACCGCGAGGGCTACCGCCGCGAAGAAGACCTCCAGCACGTCGCCGCCCTGCGCGAGCATCACCGTCGCAAAGACGAGCCCGCATATGAGCACCGTGAATATGCCCAGCCATTTGCCGAGAGTCGAGAGCTGTTTCTGAAGGGGGGTATCCTCGTCCTCCGCGGTCTGGATCATGTGGGCGATCTTGCCTATCTCGGTCGCCATGCCGGTTCTGACGACGAGCGCCCTGCCGCGGCCCCTCGTTATGACGGTTCCGGCGAATACCATGTTGCGGAGGTCGGCCAGGGGCCGTTCCTCTTCGCCAGCAGCCGCCACGGGAACCGTGTCCTTCTGGACGGGGACGGACTCACCGGTGAGAGCCGCCTCCTGGGTCTCGAGCTCGATCTCCTCGATGAGCCGCGCATCCGCCGGTATCTTCTCGCCGGTTCGGAGGAGGACCACGTCGCCGGGCACAACGGCCGCCGCGTCGATTTCCGTCTCGACACCATCCCTGAGAGCGAGTGCCCTGAGACCCGCCATCTGCTTCAGGGCGTGGATAGCTTTCTCCGCCCGGAATTCCTGGAGGAAACCGAGCACGGCGTTTAGAACGAGGATCGCGCCGACCACTGATGCGTCTATTACCTCGCCGATGGCCGCGGACACGACCACCGCGCCCAGAAGTATGTATATCACCGGAGAGGTGAACTGGCCCAGGAGCATGCGCCACGGGGACGGGCCCCCTGCTTCCGCAATCTCATTGGGCCCGAACTTCGCCAGCCTGGTCGCGGCTTCCGCCGAAGACAGCCCCTCTGCGGAAGTCCCGATGTCCTTATAGAGCCGGTCTATGGTCTGCGAGGAATACTCCATGCCAATGAGGTTAGTATCAAGGTCGTGGCGACTCAACCTTAAACTGCAGGCGGCGGAGCGCGAAAGAGCCGGGCGCGCCGGGTGTTCGACCGGGCTTAACCCGGGTGGTGTCGGGTGGCATTTCGAGGCGCGTGCATGCTAGAATGAGCCCCGGGGGGATGAGATGAACCGGCTTGTGTGCGGAACATGCAAAGCAACCTATGATCTGAGGGAGCCGCGATGGGGCTGTGAATGCGGCGGCCTCCTGGACATCGAGTTCGAGGCCCGGCTGGACCCTGCCCGGGCCGCGGCCGGGGGGCCCACCATGTGGCGGTACCGTGAGGCCATTCCTGTTCAGGGCGACGCCGACATAGTCACCCTCGGCGAGGGCATGACACCCCTCCGGGAATATCCAATTGCGGGGAGGACGGTGCTCGTCAAGGAGGAGTACGTCAACCCCACCGGGTCCTTCAAGGATCGCGGGGCCTCTGTGCTTGCGAGCAGGATGAAAGAGACGGGAATCGCCGTGGCCGTGGAGGATTCCTCGGGCAATGCAGGCGCGGCCGCCGCAGCATACTGCCGTGAGGCCGGAGTCAAGTGCACGGTATACGTTCCCGGGAGCATTCGCCCGGAGAAAGCCGACCGCATCCGGCATTACGGAGCCGACCTCCGGAAGGTGCGCGGCAGCCGGGAAGACTGCGCCCGCGAAGCGCTCAAGGCGGCGGAGAAGACCTATTACGCCAGCCACTCCCGCAATCCCTTCTTCCTGCAGGGAACCAAGACCTTCGCCTACGAGATCTGCGAGCAGCTGGGCTGGAAGGCGCCCGATGCCGTGGTGCTACCCGTGGGCAACGGCACCTTGCTGCTCGGGGCGGACACAGGTTTCAAGGATGTGCTGGCCGCCGGGCTCATCGGAAGGCTGCCCAGGCTCATCGGTATACAGGCCAGGGCCTGCGCGCCGCTCTATCGCGCGTTTCACGGTCTCGGTGAGCGCGGAGACGGGCAGGCGCGGGCTGGGGCCGGAGAGACAGTGGCTGAAGGCATAGCCGTCGCATCGCCCGTGAGGGGAGAGCAGGTCCTCGAGGCCGTGAGATCGACAGGCGGGGACTTTTTCGCCGTCGACGACCTCGAGATCGCCGCCGCTCTCCGGGACGTGGCCGGCAAGGGATTTCAAATCGAGCCCACGGCCGCAGCAACCATCGCCGGTCTTGCGAAATACCTGGCCCGGGGCGAGCCCGCCGACATTATAGTCACTGCATTCACCGGCAATAACGCCGCGGCCGCCCGGTACTGATCGCGGCCGCCCGGTACTGATCGCGTCCCCCGGGTACTGACCGCGCCTGCCCGGTACTGACCGCGCCTGCCCGGTACTGACCGCGCCTTGGTATTGACCACGCCCGCTGCCGTTCCATCCTTTGCGGACCGCGACCTGAGGGATTGCCCCGCTTCCCGGACACAGGCGGCGCCGGCCGGGGATCCCGCGGATTTACTCGAGCCCCCGAATGTGTTATAATTGATTGGATGGGATATTGAGCAAAGGAGAACGCAGATGAAGTACGTCCATTCTGGAACGCCTTTTTTTGTAGCCATGTTTGCAGGTCTGGCCGCGTTTCTGCTGGCTCCATGCGGCGCTCCCGCCGGCACGGGGGCCCACACGGTGGAGATCTCGGGCGAGCCCCGGGTCTGGGGGCCGCAGCACGCCAAGGCCCTGGATCCCGTCTATGACGGGGTGACGGGCCGTGAGGCTTTCGGCGACCTCATGGGATTCGACTTCGACCAGGGAGCCGACCGGCTGTCGTTCCGCGTAAGCCTGTACAGGGCCCCGCAGACTCCCGGCTCGACCCCGCTGGTCGCCGAGGGCGTTCACGTGTTCGTGCTCATGGACTATATGGAGGGAGGAACCGATGAGCTCCCGTACGGGGTCTCGGGTACGGCTCCCTTCCTGTGGGACAGCGGCGTCGAGCTGACCCAATCCGCCGGTGTAACCAGGGCCCGGACGGTGGACCCGCAACTGGGCGTGCTGGGCGCCGAGAGCGTGCTGCGCGTGACATCGCCCGAGCGGTGGCCCAATATCGAGGCCAGCATAGACCTTCCGGAGGGTTTCAGGGCAGCCGTGGCGCGTTCGCTCGGAGAGGGCTCCGGCAATTACGAAGCCTTGGCCGAGAGGGCCGCGCGCGAGGAATCCACCCCGGTGAATTTCTATGTCTTCACGGCGTATGACGGCGAGGTGCTGGACGACATAGTCACTACCAGCGCGCCTCTCAGCAACACTCACAATGTCGCATTCGCCCAGCACTTAAACCAGGGCCTGACCTATACCACCGTGTTCCGCGGCGAACGCGGCGAGAACGCCGCATACCCGGGCGATCCCGCGAACCCCGACGATGGGGCGGATGAAATCCTGGGCGCCCATGATTATTACAACCTCCCGCTCAACTGGCACCAGGCGGGACTGCTGATATCGGCGGCCGAATGGCATGACCCCCAGTTCAACGACTCGCTCGTGAGCGGCGTCATGGCCGGCAGGTACGAGATGCTCTCCTCGGCGCTCGGGCAGCACATGATGCCGTTTGTGAGTGACGCCATAAACGGCAAGGCGGTCAGTGTGGAGAACAACATGGTCGCGACGCTGTACGGCTATACGCCGCGCGTGGCCTGGGTGCCCGAGAGGGTGTGGTGCGAGAGCCCCGACCTCGACGGCAACGGCATCGACGCCTCGGCGCATGTCATCGACTACATCGGCGACGATTTCACGGACAACGGCATCTGGGCCGTGATCCTGGACGACTATGTTCACTGCGGTTATGCCAATGACATCTTCAACGACCATCACATCTATACCTACAACGGCATAAAGATACTGCCGCTGGACAATGATTTCGTGGGACAGGTCAACTGGAACGCCGGTGACGCCTGGAACACCATACTCTCGGGTACGTCGGACGAGATAATCATCTACGCCAATGACGCGGAGATCGCCGCGGAGGTCTCCCAGGGCGCAGGCAACCCCGACGCGCTGAACAATTACATCTGGCTGCTGCAGCAGTGTGCGAACAACAGCGGCACCGTGGGCGTATGGAAACTCACCGACGTACTCACCGACCCCGGCTTCACCACGCAGGCGATCACGCTTCAAAGCGGCACCTACGGCCTGCTCGGCGAGTGGTACGGATACGGCGGCGGCAACAACTCCTGGTATGGAGACTGGGCGGGCTATGTCGGGGACTCCAATCTCGACGGCCACGCCCCCAAGTGGAACTACGGCACGCAGTGGACCTACACCCTTGGCAAGGCGATGGCCGGGCCGGTCAACAACCTCAACGAGATGGCCTGGTACATTCTCATGACGAATCTGCACGAGACGGGCTGGCATGATGGGGGCGAGGTCTCGGGTTGGCAGCATCATTACAGCAATCATATCCGCAGCGGCAACGCCCATGCCGAAGCGGCCCGCTGGGCCGGCGGTCTCTACGTGGACCCCACCGGCGCCTATACCTCGGACTTCGATGACGACGGCGTGGACGAGCTCGTCATGTACAACGACCGCATACTTGCGATATTCGACACCATCGGAGGCAAGCTCCAGTGGCTCTTCTGCAAGGGGAGCGGCTACGACTACAGCGTGGTCTCGAACGACAATGTCTACTGGGTGGACACCGACGGCGACTACAACGAGACCAACCACACGGCGGTGCTTTCGGACGTGAGCGTGGGCGGCATCGGCCGTGACAGCGACCTCTATGGGCTCGAAGTCATCACTGCTTCCGGCGCCACCGTCGAGGCCAGGCTCTCCCACCCCGATGTCGAGAAGAGGGTGACCCTGACCTCGGGCGACCTCTATCTCAAGGTGCAGTACCGGGCGGCTGGAAATCGAGTTTATGTCAAGAACGGCTGGTGCCCGGACAACCTCGACCTCACCTGGTCAGGGAAATCGGTCGAGCGGCTGTGGGACCCGGACGGGGGCGGCTACTTCGGCTACAGGAACACCAATACCGACGCGACGGGTGCCGTGATCGTGGGTACGGCGGGAGCGACACATAACTTCCAGTTCGAGGCGACCCTGCTTGAGGGCGACGAATTCTACGGCGACTCGGCGTTTGAAGTCTATATCTACGGCGGCTACACGAGTCCGGCGGACGGCATGGGGCATATTCCCGAGCTCAAAGCGCTGCGCGACAGTCTCGTGGACCGCATGGCGCCGCTGCCACTGGGCGGAGTCTTCTACCCGGCAAGCGGCAATCTCATCCTCGACTTCGACGAGGACATCAATGCCTCCACGGTCGTCGTGACCGGCATGGCCTTCGATGACGATGATGACGGCATGGCCGATGTCACGCTCACAGCCTCTGACAGCCTTACTACGACGGGCTTCGCCGGGCGCCTGAGTTTCGAATTGAGCGGAGCGACCGCCGCGGCCCTCGAGGCCCTCACCGGCGACATCGAGCTATTGATGGCGGCATCCGCAGTTGAAGACGCGGCCGGCAACGGTAACGAGCAGGTCACCAACGAAGACAACATTCCCGTGCTGGTGGCCCCGCCGACCAAGGTACAGATAGACGGTTATCTCCCGGACTCCGACTGGGAGTGCCCGCGGGCGAAGGTCGAGGACTGGTGGGATTCGGCCTGGAACGGGGCGTCGCCGGGCGATACCAACGAGATCAACGTGCTCTTCGTCGACTGGGATTCCACTTATCTCTATCTCGGCATACGGGGACACGTCCAGGGCAACTCCTGGATTCTCTACCTGGATACCGACGTGAACGGCCCGGATGGTTTCGTCGACCTCACGGCCATAGACCACTGGGAAAGGGGCGCCTCCTTCAGTGCCGCTGGCTTCAAGCCCGACTACCAGTACGGCGCGTACCAGCACCAGGGCGCTTTCGACTCGCACAGCCTCTGGGAACTGACAAGCGATACCACCAGCGTGGACCTGAGCTCGCAGATAGTCAAAGCGTTCGACCCACAGCACAACTACGGTTACGACGGAGGCAGCGAGCTCGCCATCCCCTGGGACGTGCTCTACGGCCTCGGCGCCAACCAGGTGCCGGTCGGGACCAGTATCGGCATTGTGGCTTCCGTGTGCTGGGACCCGGAGCCCGACGGGGAGTTGGGCGGGGACGTTGCGCCCAACAACATCTCGGCTTCGCTGCCTGTTGTGGATAACTTCGAAGAGATCGCGGTCGACTCCGATAATGACGGCGTGCCGGACCCTGGCTGCTCCGTGGGTGTACCGGCTGTCGATCCGGGCGGCACCCTGGTGTTGCGCGCATACCCGAGCCCGTCCAGGTCGGGCGTGAACGTGCCGGTGGTGCTCGGGGCCTCATCGGCCTCAGGCGGGGCCGGGTCCGACGTCATGGTGGACGTCTACGATATCGCCGGGAGGAGGGTTGTTGCCGTGTTCGCCGGGCGCCTGCCGGCCGGGGCCCACAACTTCGAGTGGGACGGGCGAACCGCTTCGGGAGGCATCGCGGGCGCCGGACTCTACTTCATGCGGGTGCGGGTCGACGGCGCGGAGATCGGTACGGCCAAGATAATGCGCATCCGGTAGCGCGCGTCGAGATATACTTGAAATATGCGGGACGGCCGGGCGGCCGCCCCGCTTTTTCATGCCGCGAAATTCATCTCAAAAGAACGATGCGCTGGGTCACGGCCTCATCGCCCGCGACGAGCCGGTAGAAGTAGACGCCGGGGGCGGCCGGGTTGCCCCCGCTGCCGGTGCCATCCCAGCATGCGCGGTAGTCGCCGGCTTCACGGGCCCCATCGACCAGCACGCTGACCAGGCGTCCGGCGGCGTTGTAGACCTTGAGCGAAACATGTGAGGCCCGAGGGATTCCATACGCGATCGTCGTCGACGCACTGAACGGGTTGGGCGTGCCCGGTGCGAGGCGTATTCCCCCGGGCGCGGCGTGTTCCCGCTTCTCGGTTTGCACGCCCGCATCATCGCCGCAGGTCGCCTTCAAGGTCTGCGCGGTGGTCGTGCCTGCATAGTCGGCAAGCGGGCTTCCCGGGCAGCCCTCGAAATGAACTCTATAGGTTATGTCGAAGAAGCTGTCCACGGCGAAGTCCCCGCTCGGAAGCTCCGTGGCCTGGGTCTGGCCCGGGCAGGGAAGCCCTATGGAGTCGCCTGCCTCCACTGTGAACTCGCAGAAGTCGGGGTCGCCGAAGAGCTCACCGTGAAGCTCGTGAATCTTGCAGCTGAAGTTCTGTACCGGGTCACCCGGGTTGCGCGGGCCGGTGTGCATCTCGCCCGAGACGGGCATATAAATGTGCCGGTTGAAACCGAAGAGCTCTCCTGTTCCCGTGACCGTCCAGTCGAAGTAGGCGTCGAAAGTGCATATATGGCCGCCCAGCGTTCCGCCGGGGGTGATTACGACGTTGTTGAAGCCCGTGAGCGGGCCCCAGAGCTCGATATCGGTCCCCGGCGGCAGCCCGTCGATGATGTACATGGGCTCCTCTTCATTGTCGTAATCACACTCGGGCGGGAAGTCGATGGTGCCGCTGCCGTTATCAGGCGCGTTGCAGCAGATCCCCCAAATGGTCATCCTGCCGGCGTTTGCCGCCTGATAGCCGTTCTCGCTGCCGTCTTCGCCCGCCATGCCGGTATTCATGTCGCCGTAAAGCCACGTTAGGCCGGCGTCGCCCGAGAACCGGTAGCAGTAGTCATACGTGCCGGCCGCCGCTGGGGTCGTGAGGGCCGCCCAGTACTCGTCATTGTTGGGTTCACCGTATGCCGAGCCGTCCCAGCCCGGGTTGGGCGTCGCCTCGAACCAGGTCCAGGCCTCCGGGTTGCCGGCGGGATTGCTGCCTGCGGGCCCGTAGCCCACCTGGCCCCGGACCCGGCCGGGCGCCAGGTCGTTGTACGGTGTCCGGTCCGTGACGCCGGCGATGTAGAAACGCCCGTACACGAGCACATCGGTTCCGGGATAAATCGCGATCTCGGGCGGCCACTGGAGCCTGCACCAGTCAATGGCGTAGAAATCGTCACAAGTCGTGCGGGGCAGTCTCTGGCTGGTCACCCCGGCATAATCCTCGAGCTGGCTTCCGGGGCAGCCATCGAACTCGACTTCGCACATGATGTCGAAGAAGCTCTCGACTGCGAAGTCCCCGCTCGGAAGCTCGGTGAGCAGGGTCTGCCCGGGGCCCGGCAGGCCGTACTGGTCGCCGATGCGAATGATGAACTCGCAGAAGTCGGGGTCGCCGAAGAGCTCGGCATAAAGGCTGTCGATTCTTGCCGCAAAGAACTGCTGGGGGTCTCCCGGATTCCGGGGCTCGATATGCATGACGCCCACGGCGGGCACATAGAGGTGCCGGTTGAAACCCGCGAGGGAGCCCGTGCCGGTCACTGTCAGGTCGAAGTATGCATCGAAAGTGCAGATCTCGCCGCCGAGGCCGCCCCCGGGCGTGTTGACGACACCGGTAAAGCCCGTAAGCGGCCCAGCAAGCTGAATGGTGGTGCCCGGCGGCAGGCCGTCCACAATCAGCATGGGCGCCCCGGCGTGGGCGTAGTCGCAGTCCGCCGGGAAGGTCACGGTGCCCGCCCCGTTATCCGGCGCCAGGCAGCATACGTCGGCGACGGTCATCCTGCCGGCGTTGGCCGGCTGGTAGCCGTTCTCGCTCCCGTCTTCACCCGGGAGGCCCGTGTCCCTGTCGCCATAGAGCCAGGTATGTCCCACGTCGCCGGAGAAGCGGCAGCAGAAGTCATAATCGCCTGCCACGAGCGGGAGGGTGATCTCGGCCACGTACTCGTCGTTGTCGGGCTCAGCCCATGCAGCGCCGTCCCAGGCCGGGTTTGGGATTGCCTCGAACCATGTCCAGCCTCCGGCCGAGGGGTCGGTTCCGGGCGGCCCGTAGCCCGCCTGGCCGCGTATCCTCCCCGGGCTGGGGTCGTTCGCCGTCGTCTGGTCGGTGACGCCGGGGATGTAGAACCTGCCGTAAACCGTGGTGGCGGTGCCGGGCGGCAGGTCGATAACCTGCGGCCACTGCAGCCTGCACCAGTTCATGAGATAGAAGTCATTACACGACGTGCGCGGGACGCGCTTCTCGTCCGTCCCGCCCCAGTCTTCGAGCTGACTGCCGGGACAGCCGGCCCATTCTATCCGGTAGGTTATGTCGAAGAAACTGTCCACTGCGAAGTCTCCACTGGGGAGTTTCGTGAGCATGGCGCGCCCGGGACAGTCGAGGCCGAGGAGGCTGCCGGCGCTGATGGTGAGTTCGCAGAAGTCGGGGTCGCCGAAGAGCCCGCCGAGAAGGGAGTAGATGACGGCATCGAAAATCTGGACGGAGTCTCCCGGGGTGCGCGGGCCTATATGGATCTCGCCCTCGACCGGCATGTAGATGTGCCGGTTGAAACCGAGGAGGTCCCCTGTTCCCGTCACCGTCCAGTCGAATCCCGCCTGGAAGAGGCAGATCTCCCCGCCGAGACTTCCTCCGGGTGAGTTGACGACGTTCTGGAAGTCCGTAAGCGGGCCGGCGAGTATAATGGTGGTCCCGGGCGGGAGCCCTTCTGTGATTACCATGGGCTCGGAAGGGTGGGCGTAGGGGCAGTCCGCCGGGAACGTGACCGTGCCCGAGCCGTTGTCCGGCGCCTCGCAGCAATCCGCTCTCGCGCCCGCGGGAGCGACCACGGTCATGGCGAGAATCAATGCCGTTAATGCCAACAAGTGCCTCATGGTAAATGCCTCCTTCGGGGCATGACTCGCCCCGGGTATCGCCGTCCCAAACCGCGCAGCTACTCGCCCCATAGGGGCTTCCGGAAGTGGTCTTCGCGGCTACAATTATACACTACCTCCGGGCTCTGTTCAAGAACGCCGGGATCAGGGATGGAGGAACCGGGCCCGATGCCCATACGACCTTTAGAAGTCCGCGCACAGTGCTTTACGCTACAGCGGGCTGTCGACGCTCGAGCTGGCCGCCTATACTTGACAGGCCGGGGGGCCTCTGGTAGGCTCTTGGCGACCCCAAGAGCAAGCGATCAGTTTCACCCGGCTATCAATCCAGTGTTGAGTCTTCCGGAAGGAGGGTGTTATGGACAACAGGTCTGAAACACACGGCGCATTCAGCTGGGCCGAGCTCATGACGAGGGACGCCGAGGGTTCTAAGAAGTTCTACAGGGAACTCCTCGGCTGGGAGATGGTGGATATGCCCATGCAGAGCGGGAACTATACCGTCCTCAAGGCCGGTGGGGAGGCCGTCGCCGGCATCATGCCCATGCCCGCCGGGGTGCCCGAGACGGTTCCCACGTATTGGGCTGCCTATATTACCGTTAACGATGTGGACGCGGTGGCCAAAAAGGCCGTGGAGATGGGCGCGACCTTGATAGTGCCGCCGACGGACATCCCGAACGTCGGGCGCTTTTCGACGTTCCAGGACCCTCAGGGCGCGGTCATAAACATCATCAAGTATCTCAAGAAATAGGGCATCGCCGTCACGCGCCGAGCAGACGTTCTCTCATGAGCCTGGGCGGCAGCGATCCGCATCCCAGTATGGCATCGTGCATTTGCCTGAGCGATGCGCCGGGGTTCGCCTTCTTGTAAGCGTCGATGATCTCGAGTATGGCGAGCTTGCCCATCAGATACGACTGCGGCTGTGTGGGAGAGCCCGTGTAGCGCCGGACCTCCGCCGTCGCGTTGCCCCGCTCGAGCTGGCACTTTTCTACAAGAAAGTCTATGGCTTCCTCCACGGGCATGCCCTTCGTATGCAGCGACACGTCCAGGATTATGCGCGCTGCTCGCCATAGCTGGTCTTTCAACCGGCCCATCCTCTGTGCGGGTTCGGCGATGTAGCCCAGCTCTTCCATGAGCTCTTCACAGTAGAAAGCCCAGCCTTCTATGAACAGCGTCGAGAGGAAAGAGCCGATGCGGCGCGGTATTGTCTCCTGCCTGTTCGACCATACCAGTTGCAGGTGATGGCCCGGATAGGCTTCGTGGAGAGCGGTCACGGGAAGCTTGGCGAACGAATGCCCCTTTAGTTTGGATTCCTGCTCGTCGGGGCCGGCAGCCGGGTCGACCGGTGTAACCAGGAAGAGGCCGTCCTGCCGGGCTTCCAGAATGCCCGGGGGCATATATGCCGCGTAGGGCAGGATGGGGCGCAGGTAAACGGGGGTTTCTATGATCCTGAGCGTCTCCCCTTCGGGTATGGTGGCGATGTCGTGGTCGAGCACATACTGCCTGGCCGCCTTCATGGCGTCTTCGTAGGCCCTGAGGAGGCCGCCGGCCGTGGGGTGGTCGGACTTGGCTTCTTCGAGAATCTCACGGACCGATTTCTGCGGGTCCGCCTCCTTCGCGACGGTTTCGAGGCGTTCGCCGGTTTCGCGGAACAACCTCCAGCCGGTCTCGAGGAGTTCCTCGGCGTCATAGTCCACGAGGTGGTTTTCGTGAAGTATCTCGTCGAAGACCTCGCGTCCCACCGCGAAGTCGCCGCCTGCCTGGGGGAGCACTTCAACTTCGAGATACTCAGCGAAGACCCGGGTCGCGGCGGCCGCCTTCTGCCCGGCCGCCCGGAGGTCCGCTTCAATCTCCGGGGCGGCCTGGGCGGCCATCGCAGGCAGGAGGCCAAGGAAGAGCCCGGGGGCCTGGTTCGCCTGCTCGAGAGCGATCTCCGCCCATACCCGGGGGACGTCCGCGGGGACGATATTGGCCCTGGCCTCGTCGAGCAGCCGCGGTATCCCGTTCATGCGTCCGAGGGCCGAGCGCAGCCGGCCGGGTAACGGCCCGAACTCCTTCATGATGAGAATGAAGACCCCGGTCATGGCTTCATTAATGTAGTAGCCCGGATCCCGCCGATGCCCCTGCGCCTTCTCGTATTGCCGGATGGAAGACTTGATAAGCTGGACGACGAGGGTGTGGTCTATACGGGCATCCTGGCTGAACCCGCTGGTATCGATAGCGCTGAAATCCGCGAGGGCCTTCACCGTCTCGCGGTATTCGGCCTCCAGCGCCTCGGCGCTCCTGTCGGCCAGCCTGTCATCCCAGCGATGCTCACCGACCTGGGTCGCGGCGACGGGATCGAGCTCCAGCATGCGGTAGAACCACTCCTCGGCCATCTTGTAGAACCTGTCCTGACTGCTCACTTTCGAACCTCCCTAAGTAGAGGCATACGTTACCAGTACGATGCCGCATATGGCGAGCGCCGCGGCGCCTATCTTCCGGCGCGTCACGGGTTCTTTCAAGAATATGGTGGCGAAAATCAGGATGAAAACGGTGCTCGTCTGGTTGAGAATCGCCGCCACGCCGGCCAGGGTGTACTTCATGCCGGCGATCCACGCAATGAGGGCGACGTAGGAGCCGAGCAGCGTGGCTGGAAGCGTGTACTTCCAGGAAGAAGATGGCCGGAAGGCCCGAAATATCGCGCGCCTCTGCGGCGAGGCGACCGCTATGGGCAGCAACACCGCCAGCGCGCCGGCCTGCCGCATTGCCGTCGCCCAGACAACCGGCGAGCGGTTGAGGACGGGTTTGGCGATCACTATGCCGAGGGCAACGGCAATGAGCGACAGTGCCCCGAGGGCGACGCCTGTCGCTATCCGGCGGGTAGTCGCCCCCTCGGGTGGCCTGTGGCCGGCAGCTACGATTACCGCCGCGATGATGAGCCCCATGCCCCCGACCTG
This sequence comes from uncultured bacterium, assembly GCA_964604955.1. GTDB lineage: Bacteria > Arandabacterota > Arandabacteria > Arandabacterales > JALGWA01 > JALGWA01. The sequence goes on along the minus strand of CAZSBE010000044.1, from coordinate 8,159 downwards.
CATGCGGCTGAAGCGCTCTCCGATAAGGAGGAAAGCGAGCACCACCACCGACGGTGAATAGAGGCAACCTACGATGGCGGAGAGGCCCGCGCCTATCATGTTGAGACTCTTGTGAAAGAGCGTATCCGAAACGGCTATGGCTATGATGCCGCTGGCGAAGAGTATGAGGTAGTCGGTCAGGGGGACTCCGCGCAGGACGGGCTGGCGGAGCGCGACGAGCGTGATAACCAGAAGCGGCACCGTGATACCGACCCGGAACAGGTTCAGGGCAAGGGGCGCTACGCTCTCGCCCGATTTCTTGAGCAGTATTACGGCGTTCGACCAGACGATGGCCGCAAGGAGCGCAAAAAACTCACCCATTTACTACCTCATGTTCTTCCCGCGCATCACTATATGCTTTTGCGGATGGCCCGGTCAAGCCGCGCCTTATGCGGGGAGGGCTGCGCTTGCCGGCTTGCCATCCTGCATTCCCGCGGCCAGGTTACCTCGTACGTAAGTGGAGTCTCACAACGGTGGCTGAGAGACTGAAAGGCGGGGCCATTGCGATTGAGATCGGGTTCGTAATGCTGCCGGCCGGCGCCGCCAGGGTGCTGTCGGTCTGACGCTTCCGGCTAGCGGAGCAGCACCAGTTGCCTGGTGTCGCGCTTGTCCCCGAGCCTCGCCTCGCAGTAGTAAACGCCGCTTGCTACATCGTTGCCCGCGTCATCCCTGCCGTCCCAAGCTTGATGGTGCAGGCCGGCCTCGAGCTGCCCTTCGCACAGAGTACGGACGAGCCGGCCGCGGCAGTCGTAGATAGCCACGGCGACTTTCGATGGGCTCTCCGATCCGGGCACTGCGAATGTGATCCTCGTACTCTGCTTGAAAGGCGTCGGCACGGCCGAGACAATCTCCAGCCGGGCCGGTGTCCCTGGGTCAGGACCCCGGGTGGACGCTGACGGGCCGACGGCGGCCATGCCCTCGTAAGGTATGTAATTGTGGCAGCACACCGTGACATGAAGCGTGCCCTCGGTGGCTGGGGTGAATCCGAAACTCGCCGTGCCGCCGGCGGTTTCCGCCACGTCGTGAATATCGCCGTCTTTGTACAGGCACACCGTGGCGCCGTCCAGCGGGGTGCCTTCGCTCGAGACCTCTACATCGAAAGCCGTAGCCTCGCCGGCGCTGACGCTCTCGGGATGGGCGACGGTGAGGACCTGGGGGTCGTCGGTCCAGATTGTCAGACCGGGGTCCCCCAGCAGGTGAAGCTGCGTGAAGGCATACGCGTGGAGGTTGTACGGGTCGACCGGGTCGTATTCATCGTTCTTGAGCCGCGCGAAGTTCTCGCCCAGATTGTACATGCCGAGGTCGAACAGGTTCCTGAAGAAGTAGCGGTCCTGTCGGTTCGAATAGTAGTCAGGATCATCGGCGCCCCCGCCCCATCCAGTGCACGTGTTGCCTATGAAGGCGATTCCGGCCCCGCCCGAGTACCGGACCGCAGCCTCCCCGATGGACTTGAGCGCGGAGAAATCCGCCGGGAAGCATCCGACCGCGAAGAAAATGCTCATCCTGTCGCCGTTGGTGAGGGCCTCCACGTCCGCGGTGAGAAAGAGGTCGCCGTGGCATATCCAGCCCGCGCCCATGCGGTCGAAATTGCAATGGTCGTGGTGGTTGACGATGTGGCGGCCCGAATTCAGACCGGCGATTGTGTCGTCCAGATGCGTCCCCGCCTCGCTGTCGTACTCGGTGACCAGCGCGTAGGCCGGCGGGAGATGCTGGGCCCGGATGTAGTCCTCCTTGAAGATCTCTCCGTCCATGTCCCCGCAGGTGGTGATATCCATTCCTATGAAGAATGCCGTCTTAACGTAGTCGGTGAGGGGCGGGCTCTTCTCATAGGTGAGGATCTTGTTCGTCATATTGGCGATCTGGCCGACGGTTCGTGCTGACATCCTTGCCAGGACGACCTCCAGGATCCAGTCGTCGTCATAATCCGCGTAGTATGTGTCATTGGTGATGTAGTCGGTCTGCCACGTGGGCACCGTTATGGCCCTGGTGTGAAACGGGATTGTATTGGTATCGGCCCCGAGCACGAAGTGGGTCGTGCCCCATGTGGAGTGGGCGTCCATCACGAAGGAGCGCAGCTTCTCCTGATTAGTTCCCGAGTACCCGGCGCCGGTGAAAATCCACTCCGTTGTAACGACATTGACATTGTGGCCCTGCTTCGTGCGCCAGTCGGCAAGGGGCTGGAAATCGTCCGCCCAGGCTTCCTGGGTGACGATCACGTAGTCATACTGGCCCGGCGCCACGCCTCCAAGCGCCGGCACGGCGAACTCCTCGGCCATCCGTATGTCCCCGGGGTTCACTACCATGCCTTCGAGCATGCGGCCGTACATGGCGCGCGAACGCTCCGAGGCGCCGGAGGCCATGTAATCACCGCATCTGTAACCGGGCCCGCCCAGGAGAACCACCTCCATTTCGGTCGCCAGGGTGATCTCGCCGGTGGCCGGACTGTACTGGAGAGGGCAGATTCTGACGGCCGCGAGATTCTGTCCCGCCAGGTCCGCCTGCCGCAGAAACTCGGCGCGGCTCGCCGGGTAAGGAGCGGATGATGTGTAGACCGCGGGGTCGGGCAAGGCGACGTGCCGTTCGACGGGATCCCCCGTAATTGCTATGGGAGGCTGTGCCGGGCCTATGCTGTACGTGCCCGGTAGAGAACGCGTGACGCAACGCTCCTCGCGCAGGCCGGTGACCTGCATTCCCTCAGGGATTGCAATCCAAACCGTCCTTGAAGGCAGCCTGGGATACCCGGCGGCCTTGATATGGCCCGCACCTTCGAGCGCCACCGTGTCATACCCTCTGTATGTACCGAAAGTAATGGCTTCTTCAGGGACTGTGACTGCGTACCTTACTTCATAGGCCGCGCCGTCCACCTTCGCGGTCACCTCGTCGGCGGGGGGCGATGCCGATGTCCCGCCTGCAAGGCAGGCAACCATCAGGGCGGCGACGCCGATCGAGATGAGGCGGACGGTACAGTGCTTGTCCACCGGGGGTCTTGTTCCGCGCATGTGTGCACCTCTCGTGTTCTACAGGGGCTGCTGAAAGCAGGTAAGTCCTGTCCTGACTACCTGCATTCTACCAGACTTTGAGGCGCCTGCCAAGCGGCCATCTTCCGGCGGTTCCAAGGCGCCGGCGGGGCGAAAGCAACTTGACGATCGTCTCTTTGATGGTCACAATAATTATGTAGTGCGAAGAATTGTAGATCATCGTGCCTTCGGAATCGCCAACCTTGGGTGTGCTGCTTAACGGGAGGAGAGTATGTCCATGCATGTCGTAATAAGCACCGGTGCGACTGCCTTTGCCCTGATGCTGGGCGCGGCGGTGCTCGCACCGGGCTGCGCCGCGCCGGCTTCCGCGGTGTGGGGGGACCTCGAGCCCGGGCCCCATGCCGTCGGCTTCATGGCGGTCGAGAGGTATGACTATTCGCGGTCGTTCGAAGCCAAGAGGGACTACTTCGGAACGCCGATGTCCGGGGAGAGGGGGCGGCCGGTGCAGGTCTGTATCTGGTATCCGGCGGCGCCCGCCGGTGGCGACCCGCCGATGGTGTACGGGGAGTATGCCTTCGTATATCCGGAGGACAAACGGCTTTACGCCTTTCTGGGGAACCTCCAGGACAGGGAAGTGGGCTTGCTGCGTTTCGTATTCAATAACGACCTCGGGGTGGTCATTGATCTCCAGAGCGAGGAAATGGCGGCGGTGAGGGACGCGGCGGCGGCGGCAGGCCGTTTTCCCCTCATCCTGTACGCGCCAAATCTGAACAGCGGCATAACCGAGAACCTGATCTTGTGCGAATACCTGGCCAGCCACGGCTTCGTGGTGGCTGCCACTCATGCCTACGGCCGGAGAGCGCTTCGGTCGGGACAGGACCCGGCCGACCTGGAGATGATAATAGATGACCTCGGCTTCGTGCTTGCGACCATGCACGATTTCGATTTCGTCGACCCTGACAGGCTGGGCGTCATGGGGAGTGCCGCGGGCGCGCTCGCCGGGCTGCTCTTCCAGATGGAGAATCTCTATGTGGACGCGCTTGCCGGATTCGATGCGACCTTTCTCAACTCGGGCGCCGTCGAGACGGCCGGGGCGAATCCCCGCTTCGACGTGCGGGCCGCGAGTGCGCCCATGATCCAGATATACGGTGCCGATGCGGACGGCCCGGACCTGGCCATGCTGGACTCCCTCGAGTACTCGGAGCGATACGCGCTGGCTTTTGCCGGATTGCCGGCCATGGCCTTCACATCCTACCGCATGTTCTCAGCCACGGTACTCGCGCCTGACGAAACCGGGCGCAGGGCCTACGAAGCGGCTTGCGTCTACGTTCGGAACTTCTTCGACGCGGAGCTCAACGGGAGCGAAAGGGCCATGGGGTTTCTAGCGGCATCCCCCGGGGAGAACGGGCTCGACCCGGCCGGGGTCGTGTTTCGCCATATGCCGGGCCGGGACGTGCCGCCGACGGAGGCGCAGTTCATGGCCATTCTCCAGGAGCGCGGCGTGGAGGTGGCGGTAGGGATCTTCGAGAAGTACAGGGCCGAAGCCCCGGCCCTGGTGCTCTTCCAGGAGAACGTCTGCAACTTCGCAGGCTATGGTCTGCTGCAGCAGGGCCGCGTCAGGGATGCCGTGGCTGTCTTCGAGATGAACGCCGAGGCCTATCCGGCCTCGGCCAATACCTGGGATAGCCTCGCGGAGGCCAGCCTGGCCGCCGGCGATGCCGGGCGCGCGGCTGAATGTTACAGAAAAGTCCTGGAAGTGCTGCCGGATGACGCCCGTGTCACCGACGAGATCAGAGACGTCCTGCGCAATAACGCCGAGGGTTTTCTGGAGAACCCCGGAGGGGAAGAAGGCAACTAAACAGCGGGCGTACCATGCCCTGATTGGAGGTCGTGATGGAGGATAAGAGAGGCAGTCTCACCAGAAGAGGTTTCTTATCACGCTCGCTTGCTGGAATAGCCGCAGCGGGGGTGGCGGGGGTGGCGCCGTCCTTTGCGCTGGCCCAGGATGAGGCGGCGGATGAGGCGGCGGGCAAGACCGACATCATATACCGGGAGCTCGGCAAGACCGGCATGAAGATGCCCATCGTGAACATGGGAGTGATGAATGCCAATAACCCGGAGCTGATCGGGGCCTCGTACGACCTGGGGGTCCGTATGTTCGACACGGCAGCCCGCTACCAGTTCGGTCGGAACGAGCAGATGGTAGGCGAGGCGATCAGCGAGCTCGGGATCCGGGACCGGGTGCTGATCGCAACCAAGGAATGGCGGCCCGCGCAGCGCGATGGTATGACCGCCTCTGAGGCCAGGGACAAGTTCATAAAACTCACTGAGGGGAGCCTCAAGCGGCTCAACACGGATCACGTGGACATCATCTACATACACAGCATCAACAATGTCGAGGAGCTCGACGATGAGGGCGCCTTCGCCGCGATGGAGCAGCTCAAGAAAGACGGCAAGGCGCGGGCCTCGGGAGTCTCCACGCATGAGGCCATGGCGGATGTCATCAACAAGGTAGTTGACGACAGACTGTGCGACGTGGTGCTTACCGCTATAAACGTCTCCATGGCGGGAGACACGGCCCTCCTTGAAGCAATAGACAGGGCGGCCGCCGCCGGCATCGGCATTGTGGCGATGAAGACCCAGGCTGGCGGGCGACGACTGCCCAACCAGGCCTCCCTCTCCAGGTACGACAACGCCACCGTGAATCATGCCATGCTCAAGTGGGTGCTGCGGAACGAGAGCATTACAACGGCGATACCCGGCTATACCAACTTCGAGCACATGGAGGAGGACTTCGCTGTTGCGAGGAACCTGGAGTTCACCGAGGATGAGAAGAGGTTCCTGGCCGATAACGAGCTCCAGCTGGGCCTCGGTTTCTGCCGGCAGTGCCGGATGTGCATGGCGACCTGTCCGCGCGGAGCGGACGTGCCGGCGCTCATGCGGGCACATATGTACGTGGCGCAGTACGGCAACCTGTGTGAGGCCAGGGCGGCGCTTGATGGGGCGGCGGGCGGCCGCGGCATAGAAACATGCCGGGCATGCGACAACTGCACGGCTGCATGCTCGAATTCCGTGGACATAGGCTACAGGATCCGGGACCTCAAGACACTGTTCGTATAGAGGTCGCGGCCGGGGGCACAGACCGGATTACTCCGTTGCGCCGGGGAGGGCCTCAAGCCACGCGGCGAGAGCCTGCTCATGTCCTTCCCTGTAACCAACCATGCCGGCCAGCCAGCCGGCCCTGAGGCCGGCAACCACGCTGCCGTAGTATTGCTCGGCAAGGAGGATTGGCGGCCCGCTGTCGTAAGGCGCGGAGGGGGCGACCGCGGGAGCTCCGTCCGACGCGGCGGCTTCCTCCCACATGGCCAGCTTCTCGCCGGCCTCATCACGGGTGATGAACAGGGTGAGGTCTCCTGCCTCGAAGGAGTAGTCAACGGCATAGACGTCGGTAAGGAAGACGTGCCCGAGATAGGAATCGGCATATACCCTTTCCGAGCAGGGGATCCGCCCCGCGCGCGGGAACGAATCGAACGTATCCGGTAGCTTCGTGGTCCCGGGCAGGTTTTTCTCCACTGCGGCGGCGACGGCTTCTATATCCCGGGGGCCGAACACGTCATCGTCGTAAGTCTGCACGTTCACCATGTATGGCCCCTTGGAGTAGACGAGGATAGGTCCGTAGGCGAAACCCTCTACTCCGAGGCCGACCGAATCGGGAGCGGCGGGCCTCAGCGTGGTATACATGCCGAAGGCCCGGTCGGGGTCGGCGAAGCGGTAGATGTCCACGGTTATCTCGCCGCCCTGTCCGGCATACCTGCCGACATGGACCTCCTCGAAGTCATACTTGTGGTACATCTCTGCAGCGCCGTTGATGTAGTTAAAGAGCGAGTCCCCCGAGAAGTGAAGGATCTCGCCGTCCCTGACGATCCCGACCGAAGGCAGCTCCTGCGGCAGGCACTTCTCGATGACGTCCGTCCCCTGCGGCCCCCCGCAGCCGCCGCAGGTGAGAATGAACACAAGGCCGGTCCAAAAGAGCACCGGGAGTATGATTCTTGCCGGCATATCCTTCCTCCATGATTACCTGAATAATGCTACCCCCGGTATCGTATCAGAAACGGGAGCGCAATTGACAGCCATCTTGCGCAGGGTTATAATGGCGCCCGAAAGGAGGCTCTAATGAAGTCTATACGGTCTTTGCACGTGTATTTGGTCCTGGCTCTGGTGGTAGCCGCGATAGGCGCCCTGCCCGGATGCGGCGGCAAGCAGCGGGCGGTCTGGGGTGATATCGAGAGCGGCCTCATCCTCGAGTACAGGATGGATGATGGTGACGCGCTCAAATACGAGATGACTCAGGACGGCACCGAGGTGGTGGAAGTCATGGGTCAGACCAGCGAGAGCGCAACTCATAAAGCTTATGTGTTCACGGTTGAGCCCAGAGGCATGAAGGGGAAGAACCACCTCCTGGGCATCACGATCGAGTCCCTCGAGGCCTCGATGAAGAACATCCAGGGCGAGTTCAACGCTGAAACTGAAGGTGTGGTCGGTGCGGCATTCGACATGGCGCTCTCCCCCCTGGGTAAAGAGGTGGACGTATCCGGCGCCGAGGCTATCACGTACGGTATCGGTCCGCTCGGTGACCGCAGCATCAAATCCGATTTCGAGGGGGCCTTCGCCGATCTGGCGGGCAGGCCCGTCAAAATCGGGGACTCCTGGTCTTCCCGCGATACCCTGAACATCGATCAGGGCAATGCCGCCATCACAATCATCTCCGAAGGGGTGAATACACTGGACGGGTATGAGACGATGGAAGGTTTCGAATGCGCCAGGGTCTTGGTCGACATCACCGGCACGGTCACGGGCGAGGGCGAGCAGATGGGCGCGCCGCTCGTATTCGACGGTACAATGACCGGCACGGAGACCTGGTACTTCGCCTATAAGGAGGGTTTTCTCGTAAAGTCATCCTCCGAGGCGAACACAGACATCATGGTCACGGTACAGGCCGGGCAGGAGATGAAAATCCCCGTCAAGGGAACCGGCCGGTTCGAAACCAGACTCATCAAGTAACCCTCTGGGATTGGGGTCAGGTCTTGAAATGCACAATTGGACCTCGGCAGTCTCCCAGTGGCTTCTTTAAGATGACGAAGC
>CAZSBE010000043.1:21458-23904 GCA_964604955.1 uncultured bacterium | reverse complement strand
CTTTGCCCGGCTCCCGGGCTTCCATTTCACGACAAGCTGAAGCTCATCTACGAGGGGCTCAGGAAAGTCCTGGCAGAATACGGGCCCGACGAGATGGCGGTCGAGGACGTATTCGTGAAGGCCAACCCCCGGGTGGCGCTCAGGATGGGGCACGTGAGGGGGGTCGCGCTTCTGGCCGGGGCCTTGAGCGGCATCGGCGTCGCCGAATACGCGCCGCGCGAGGTCAAGCAGGCCGTCGTCGGCAACGGCAACGCCTCCAAGGAGCAGGTAAAGTTCATGGTAGCCGCGCTGGTCGGGCTCACGGGGGACCTCTCGGAAGACGAGTCCGACGCGCTTGCGGTCGCCATCACCCACGTCAACAGGATGACGGAAGAGGGCTCTGAGGTTGATCTCCTACATAAAAGGCACTCTCGCTGAGAAGACGCCGGCGCGGATAGTCGTGGAGGCCGGCGGCGTCGGCTATGAGATACTGATTCCGCTTTCGAGCTATGACTCCATCCCCCGCGTGGGCGATGAACTCCTGATACACACGCATCACCATGTCAGGGAGGACGCGCAGCAGCTCTACGGCTTCGCCAGCCAGAGGGAGCGGCAGGTCTTCAGGATGCTGATCTCGGTATCGGGCGTCGGCCCGAGGCTTGCGCTCAGCATCCTTTCGGGCGCGAGCGTCGACGGGTTCTGTGAGGCCGTCGTGCGCGAGGAGGTCGACCAGCTCACGGTGATCCCCGGTATCGGCCGGAAGACCGCGCAGCGGCTGATCGTGGAACTCAAGGGGAGGATCGCGGACGAAGAGGTAATGGTGGCGGTCGGAGGCGGGGCCGCGGCAGCGGACTCGGGCGCAAGAGAGGCGATCGAGGCCCTCATGGCGCTCGGTTTCACGCGCTCGACTTCAAGGAAGGCCGTCGAGAAGGCGGCCGGCGAATGCGACGGCAAATCCTGTGTGGAGGAGCTGGTAAGAAGTGCCCTCAGACATACCTAGAAAAATGAGAGCGCCGCGGAGCCCCGGGTTCCAAGAGCCCCGGGGGGTCACGAACCCCGAGGCCTATGACGAGGAACGCGAGCTCGATACCACTTTGAGGCCGCGGAGCTTCGACGAGTTTGTGGGCCATGAGAAGCTCAAGGACAATCTCAAGATCTTCATAGAGGCCGCCAGGAAGCGCGAAGAGGCTCTGGACCACGTGCTCTTCTACGGCCCCCCGGGGCTCGGCAAGACCACGCTCGCCAACATCATAGCCCATGAGATGGGCGTGGGCCTGACTTCGACTTCGGGGCCGGTCATAGACAAGCCGGGCGACCTCGCCGGGGTGCTCACTAATCTCAAGCATCGGAGCGTGCTCTTCATCGACGAGGTGCACAGGCTCAATCACATAGTCGAGGAGTACCTCTATCCGGCCATGGAGGACTTCACACTGGACATAATGCTCGACAGGGGCCCGAGCGCGCGGTCCATCAAACTCAATCTCGAGCGGTTCACCCTCGTCGGGGCTACGACCCGCGCCGGGATGATCACGTCGCCCATGAGGGCGCGTTTCGGCGTGGTGGCGCGAATTGATTTTTACCCCGCCGCGGACCTCAACACAATCGTCAAGCGCTCGGCCGGCATCCTGCAAGTCGAGATAGAAGAAGACGGCGCCTTCGAGATCGCGAGGCGCTCGAGGGGGACCCCCAGGATCGCCAACCGGCTCTTAAGAAGGGTCCGGGACTTCGCCCAGATCAAGGCCGACGGCCGCATCACCAGGTCCGTGGTCGCGCTGGCCCTTTCCGCCCTGGAGGTCGACGAGCGGGGCCTCGACGACATGGACAAGCGCATTCTCACCACCATCATCGGCAAGTTCGCAGGCGGGCCCGTAGGCATAGGCACGCTGGCCACGGCGGTCGGCGAGGACAGCGAGACCATCGAGGAAGTATATGAGCCCTACCTGGTCCAGGAGGGCTTCATCGAGAGGACGTCCCGCGGCCGCGTGGCCACCGAGCTGGCCCAGAAACACTTCGGCCGCGGCCGGAAACCGGGCGAACAGACCCTGTTCGATTCCTGACCCATGGCGGACCTCACGACCGGCGATTTCGATTACGTCCTTCCGCCCGATTACATCGCCTACCACCCGCCGGCCAGGCGCGAGGACTCGCGGCTGATGGTGCTCGACCGCGCCTCAGGCGGGACCGCGCACCGGGTCTTCCGCGATATTACCGGCTACCTGGGCGATGGCGACCTCCTCGTCGTAAACGACACGCGCGTCATCAAGGCGCGGCTCAACGCCGTCAAGCGCGGCACCGGTGGCAGGGTGGAGGTCCTTCTCCTGAGGGAGGCCGAAGGCGGCCTATGGCAGGCGCTCGTCTCGCCTTCGCGCAGGGTGCATGAGGGAACCGAGCTGGAGCTCGAGAGCGGCGAGGCCGTCGCAGTGCGGAAACGGCTCACCGGTTCGATGCGCCTTATCGAGATCGACGT
>CAZSBE010000043.1:19439-21448 GCA_964604955.1 uncultured bacterium | reverse complement strand
TGCCCGACGTGCCGGCGCTCCTGAGGAAGAGGGGAGGTGTCCCGCTTCCGCCCTATATCAAGCGGGCTCCCGTCACGGAGGATGAGGAGAGATACCAGACGGTTTACGCCGAGCATGAGGGCTCGGTCGCCGCGCCCACCGCGGGCCTTCACTTCACTCCCGATATTCTCGGCCGGCTCGAGGCGGCGGGAACGGAAATCGCCCGCATAACCCTGCACGTGGGCATGGGGACGTTCATACCCGTCAAGACCGACACTCCCGAGGGACACGTCCTGGAGCCCGAGTACTTCGAAGTGGGAAGTGATGCCGCCCGGGCCCTCGCGGCGGCCCGGCTGAGCGGCCGGCGCATTGTCGCCGTGGGCACGACCTCGGTGCGGGTGCTCGAGACCCTGGCGGACAGGTCCGGCCCCGAGACCGTGGAGGCCGCGTCGGGCTGGACGGCCAAGTTCATCTACCCGCCGCATGAGTTCAGGCTCGTGGACGCTCTTATCACCAATTTCCACCTGCCGCGCTCGACGCTGCTCATGCTGGTTTGCGCTTTCGCGGGGCGCGAGTTTGTGTTAAATGCATATGAAGAGGCGATCAGGGAGAAGTACCGCTTCTACTCCTATGGCGACGCCATGTTGATTCTCTAGGGGAGCGCGCGATTGGATTTCGAAGTAGTCCATGTCGATAAGGCCACCGGCGCGAGGGCGGGCCTCATACACACCCCGCACGGGACGGCGCGCACGCCGGCATTCATGACGGTGGGCACGCAGGCCACGGTGAAGACCCTGTCGCCCGAAGACCTTGAGGCTGCCGGTGTCGAGATTGTGCTTTCGAACACGTATCATCTCTACCTCAGGCCCGGCCCCGACCTTATCGAGAAGGCCGGGGGGCTCGCGCGCTTCATGGCCTGGGACGGGATAACACTGACCGACTCCGGGGGCTTTCAGATATTCTCGATGGCCGACCTCACCCGCATAAGGCCCGAAGGCGTAACCTTCCGCTCGCACCTCGACGGCTCCGAGCACTTCCTGACGCCTGAGGACATCGTGAGGTTACAGGGAAAGATCGGCGCCGACATCATAATGGTGCTTGACGAGTGCACGCCCTATCCGGTGACTTTCGATAGAGCGCGGAAGTCGGCCGACCTCACGCTGGGCTGGGCCGGGCGTTGCCGCGACGAGTTCGAGCGGCTGGGGCTGGCCGGTCGCCAGGCCCTCTTCGGCATTATTCAGGGGAGCACCTACGAGGTGCTGAGACGGAAATGCGCCGCGGAACTGGTCGATATGGGATTCGAAGGCTATGCCATAGGAGGCCTGTCGGTGGGCGAGCCCAAGTCCGCCATGTTCGAAATGGTGAGCGTCTCCACCGATGCGATGCCGCCTGAGAAGCCCAGATACCTAATGGGCGTGGGCTTTCCCGAGGACATCGTACAGTGTGTGGCCCGCGGCGTCGACATGTTCGACTGCGTCATGCCCACGCGGAACGCGCGCAACGGCACGGTATTCACTTCCGAAGGCAAACTCGTCGTGAAGAACGCCGTCTATGCTGAAGACTTCAGGCCCCTGGACCCCGAATGCGACTGCTATACGTGCCGCAATTTCACAAGGGCCTATATCCGCCACCTTTTCCAGGCCGGGGAGATACTTGCTCCTCGACTTGCGACCGTGCATAGTGTAACTTATTTTCAGAAGGTAGTGAGAGAGGCAAGGAAGGCCATAATGGAGGACAGGTACGGCTCCTACGTGGAGTCCTTCCTCCGGCGCCTTGGCGGGCACGAACAAGGATAGTAGCGGGAGGTGCGCGAATGTTCCTGATTCTCAATTCAGCAATTGCCGGTGTTCTGGCCCAGGGTGGGCGTGGAGGCGGAAACCCCATCATCACCTTTCTTCCCATCATTCTCATATTCGTGATCTTCTACTTCCTGCTCATACGGCCTCAGCAGAAGCGGCAGAAGGAACACCAGAGCATGTTGGACCGCATAAGCAAGGGTGACCGCGTCGTGACCTCGGGCGGGCTCTACG
>CAZSBE010000043.1:0-19429 GCA_964604955.1 uncultured bacterium | reverse complement strand
GTGGGCGTCAAGGACAACATGGTTGTGCTCAAGATAGCCGAGGACGTCAAGGCCGAGTTCGCCAAGAGCGCGATCTCTGGGATCATCACGAAAGGCTAGGACATGGCGGCGCTGCCGATAAGGCTGTACGGGGACCCGGTCTTGAGGGAGAAATGCGCCCCGGTAACCGAGGCTGACGATGGCGTCAGGGCGCTCGTCTCCGATATGATGGCTTCTATGTTGGAGGCGGGGGGCCTGGGCCTCGCGGCGCCGCAGATCGGCGACCCGCGGAGGGTCATCATCGTGATGGAATCCCCGGGAGAGCAGGGGAACTACCTCGCGCTGGTCAACCCCGAGATCGTATCGGCATGCGGCGAAGACGCCGCCGAAGAGGGCTGCCTCAGCATTCCCGGGATATACGAAAAGGTCAAGCGCCCGCAGAGCGTTGTCGTCAGCGGCATGGATGAAGCGGGCGAGAGGGTGACGATCGAGGCCGCGGGCATCATGGCAAGAGCCTTCTGCCACGAAATCGACCATATCAACGGCGTCCTGTTTGTCGATAGGATCGGCATGGTGAGAAGAGGGCTTCTGAAGGGGAAGCTGGGCGCTCTTAAGAAGCGAGCCAAGGAACTCAGGAAATCTCTGGAATGAGGATCGCATTCGCCGGGACTCCCGCTTTTGCAGTTCCCAGCCTGAAGGCACTCCTGGATTCCAGCCACGATATCGCATGTGTCATAACCCAGCCCGACCGCCCGGCCGGGAGGGGGCTTGTGCTCAGGCCTTCGCCCGTAAAGCAGCTGGCCGATGCCGCGGGCCTCAAGGTCTACCAGCCACTCAAGTTCAATAAGCGCGAATTTCTGGACGAGCTGGACGCGCTCGGTCTCGACCTCATCCTGACGGCGGCCTACGGGAAGATCTTCAGGGCGAGGAGCCTCGGGCTTCCGCGAAAGGGCTGCATCAACCTGCACGCCTCGCTTCTCCCCAGGTACCGGGGCGTTGCTCCCATCAACTGGGCCGTCATAAACGGCGAGACCGAAACAGGGGTCACCACCTTCTTCATGGAGGAGGGCGTTGACACCGGAAAGATCATAGTCCAGAAGGGGACGCCCGTCGGCGATAACGAGACCGCCGGGGAGGTGTACGAAAGACTCGCGGCGATGGGGGCGGAGGCCGTGGTTGAGAGTTGCGATCTGGTCGCGCGCGGGGATGCGCCCCGGTTGGACCAGGACGACTCCCTGGCCTGTTACGCGCCCAAACTCACCAAGGAAGACGCCCGGATCACCTGGGACAGGCCGGTGCGGGAGGTCCACAATCACATTCGCGGCGTCAACCCGCGCCCCGGCGCCTTCACGCGCTTCAGGGATGGCACGGTCAGGATCCTGGCCTCGAGGACCGGCCCGGAGGCCGCCCTCGGGGGCATGGTCGAGGCCTCGCCCGGAACACTGTTAGACATCGACGACGAGAGTGGTATGCTGATAGCGTGCAGCGAGGGTTCGGTATGGCTGCGCGAGGTCCAGGCCGCAGGCAGGAAGCCCGCGGGTGGAGCCGCTTTCTCGCGCGGCGCGAGACTTGTAAGAGGTGACTGCTTTGCCTGATTCCGACAGCGCCGGCCTCAAGAACAAGAACCTTTTCATAGGGCTTTCGTTCGGGGGCATCTTGGCGCTCGGCCTCATGCTCGCCGGTCTCTGGTATCTCACTCAGCCGCGGCTCGCGGCGCTGCACGCGGGCCTCCCGCTGGCGGCGGGCCTCGTGCTCGCGGGCTTCTACCTGGCCGTCGTGATTGCGTTCCTGCTCATAGTCATTTCCTCGTATGCCCAGCGCGACCTTCTCTCGGGAAAGAAGCTCACCGTGAGAATCTTATTCCCGCTTGCGCTCGCGGTGGGCCGGCTCTTGAGAGTAAGCCCCGACGCCGTGCGCGGGTCCTTTATAGCCATGAACAACGCTCTCGTCAGAGCGTCCGCGCAGCTGATCCCGGGCGACCGCCTGCTGCTCCTGCTTCCCCATTGCCTGCAGAGTTTCGAGTGCCCGCACAGGGTTACCTCCGAGGTGAGGAATTGCAAGCTCTGCGGCAAGTGCAAGATAAGCGGCCTCATAGAACTCTGCGACACGTATGGCGTCAAGATGTCCATTGCGACGGGCGGCACGCTCGCAAGGCGGGTCATCGTCGAGATGAGGCCCAGGGCCATAGTGGGAGTGGCGTGCGAGCGCGACCTCACAAGCGGTATTCAGGACGCCTATCCCATTCCCGTGATCGGCGTTCTCAACGAGCGGCCCTTCGGCCCGTGCCGGGATACCACGGTAGACCTGAACCTGGTCGAGGACGCGGTAGCGCTCTTCCTCGAAAGCGGCGCCCGCGCGGGACGCGGCGGGGATGGCGGCGCATCCGCCGCGCGCGGCCGGAGCCAGCACAACGAGAGCGACAATGCCAGGAAAGTCCGCACGTGAAATCGCCCTCCAGGTGCTCGTAGAATATCCGGGCTCGGATAGACCGGACGAGCTTCTGGACCACCTGCTCCGCAGGCACGGGCTGGAGCGCAGGGACCGCGCGCTCGCCACGCAGCTCGTGAGCGGCACCATCAAGTGGCGGCTCAGGCTCGATCATATCATCAAGCACTTCTCGCGCAAGAAGCGCGTCGTCTCGCCCGTGATCCTCAACATACTGAGGATGTCCATCTACCAGTTTATGTTCCTCGACAAGGTGCCGGACTACAGCGTGACCGACGAGGCCGTGAGAATAGCCAAGGCGGAAGGGGATTCATACCAGGCCCGCTACGTGAACGCCGTCCTGAGGACCTACCTGCGCGAGAAGGACGGTATAACCTACCCCGACCTCGAGAGCGACCCGGTAAAGCACATATCCGTCATGTACTCGCACCCGCCCTGGCTCATCTCGCGCTGGCTCAAGAGGTACGGCCCCGAAGAGGTCGCGGCACTGGCTTCCGCCAACAACCGCGTTCCCCTCACGGGCCTCAGAGTGAACCGGCTCAGGTCCGATATTGCCGAGGTTGAGGGCATTCTCACCGCGGCCGGCGCGGATATCATCGAGCGCGAACGGCTGGTTCCCTATCATCTCTATATCAGAGGGGCGAGTGCGATAGACGCGAGCCCGGCCCACGCGCGGGGCCTCTTCCAGGTGCAGGATGCAGGGTCCACGCTCATAGGGCACCTCGTGAGCCCGGAGCCCGGCCAGGTGGTAGCCGACCTCTGCAGCGCGCCCGGCGGCAAGGCCACGCATCTTTACGAGCTCGCCGGAGGCAAGGCGCGCGTCCTGGCGGCGGACCTCGTTCAAGAGAGGCTTCTCAAAGTCAGGGAGAATGCGCAGCGACTCGGCCACGGCGGCATATCCGTCGCCGTCGCCGATGCCGGCAGGCCGCCCATTGCTGGCGCCGACGCCGTCCTCCTCGACGCTCCCTGCACCGGGCTCGGCGTGCTCGCGCGCAAGTGGGACCTGCGCTGGACCAAGCGCGAGCAGGACATAGCCAGAATGGCGCGCTACCAGAGGGAAATGCTCACCGGTGCGGCCGGCGCGGTCAAAAGTGGTGGAATTCTGGTCTACAGTACGTGTAGCATAGAGCCGGACGAGAACGAGAAGGTCGTCGAGGCCTTCATGGCGGAGGCGGGCGGCTTCGTGCTGGAAGATATCAGTCGGTTCGTGCCCGACTCGGTCGTCTATAGACATGGCATGATGCAGACCCTGCCCCATGTGCACGGCGTTGACGGGCTTTTCGGCGCCAGGCTGAGGAAGAAGTAAATGAAGAAACTCATCAAATACCTCCTGATCGCCGCGGCCGTTGTCGTGGGCGTCGCGGTCGCCATCAATTTCGGCATGCTGCTCGTCGTGGGCGGGCGGCAGGTCACGGTCCCCGACGTCAGGGGCCTTACCGAAGCCGAGGCGATAGAGGTTCTGGAAGGTGAGAATCTCCGCTACGAGCTGCGCATGGACGCCTACTCAATCGAGTACCCCGAGAGCACGGTCGCCGAGCAGGACCCGCTGGCGGGCAAGGTGGTCAAACGCGGCCGGAAGGTCTGGGTCACCATGAGCCTGGGCGGGGAGTTCCTGGATGTGCCCTATTGCCTGGGCAAGACGGCGCGGGCGGCGCGCATAGTCCTCGAAAGGTCCGGGCTCGAGATCGGAGCGGTGTCCCGCGTCGCATCAGCCAGGTCCTATCCCGAAGAGATCATAGGGACAGAGCCCCAGGCCGGCATGCCCGTAGTCAAGGGGAGCCGCGTCAATCTCCTGGTCAGCACGGGCCCCGCTGCTCCGAGGGTGCTGCTTCCCGACCTCCGGCGGAAGTCGGCCGTCAGCGTCAAGTTAAGGCTTGAGCGGCTGGGGCTCTATGTGAAACAATCGTCGCTCGATGAGGACTTCAACCCTTTGAGGTCTTACGTGGTCATGCACAAGCCCCCCAGGGGAGCAGTCGTCGCCAGAGGGGACACCATCACGCTCTTCGTGTCCTCGAGCGCGGGAGGGAGATAGCAGGTGGACACCGCCCGGATCAGAGTGGCCCCATCGCTTCTTTCGGCGGATTTCGCCGACCTCGCCGCCCAGATAGAGCAGGTTGAGGACGCAGGCGTCAATCTTCTCCATGTGGACGTTATGGACGGGCACTTCGTTCCCAATATCACTTTCGGTCCCATGATGGTGGACGTCATCCGCAGGCTCGCCCGGAGCGAGCTCGACGTGCACCTCATGATCTCCGAGCCAGCCCGCTATCTCGAGAACTTTGTCAGGGCGGGTTCGGACTACATCACTTTCCATGTCGAGGCCGTCGGCGAGGCCGGACCGCTTCTCAGGGCGGCGAGGGCCCTGGGCGCGAGGCCCGGCATAGCCCTCAATCCGGCCACCGGGCTCAAAGACCTCGACGGGGTGCTCGAAGCTTCCGACCTGGTCGTGATGATGACCGTGAACCCGGGTTTCGGCGGCCAGCGCTTCTTAACGGAGGTCGTTCCCAAGATCCGGGCCCTCTACGAGCTCCGGGCCGAGATGGGCTGGGAGTTCGAAATCGAGGTGGACGGCGGCGTCAACGTCGAGACGGCCGAGGTGGCGGCATGGGCGGGCGGCGATATCCTGGTCGCGGGGGCGGCCGTTTTCAAGGCCGAAGACCCCCGGCAGGCGGTCCGGGACATAGCGGCCGCCGGGCTCAAGGGCGTTGCCAAGAGGGAGGATAACGCGGCATTTCCGCTTGCGCCACCCGGGCAATCCTGTTAACATTAACCCCTGGAAAAAGACTCTTACGCTTTTACTGAAGCCGCTTAGAGCGGTTTTAGATTATTCGCACGCCTGGGGTCGACTATGTTCTCCGAGCTGAGTGAAAAGCTGGACCTTGCCCTCAAGAAAATGCGGGGCCATGGCAAGATTTCGGAAAAGAACGTCACGGAGGCCCTGAAGGACGTCCGGCTGGCCCTGCTGGAGGCCGACGTCAATTACAAGGTGGTCAAGCGTTTCACCGAGGACGTCAAGGCCAAGGCCCTGGGCGAGGAAGTGGTCGCCAGCATCACGCCGGGGCAGCAGTTCGTCAAAATCGTATATGACGAGCTGGCCGAGATAATGGGCGCGGACGCCAGGGAGATAGCCCTCTCGCCCGAGCCGCCGACCGTCATCCTGCTCGCCGGGCTCCAGGGCTCGGGCAAGACGACGGCCGCGGCCAAGATAGCCAGGCGCCTCGTGGGCAAGGGCAAGAAGGGCATGCTCATTGCCGCTGATATTTACAGGCCGGCAGCGATCGAGCAGCTGCAGGCGCTGGCCAGCGCCGTGCCGGTGGACGTATATTATGATAAGGAAGAGAAGAACGCCGTAAACATAGTGACGAGGGGCATGGCCCGGGTGCGCGAGCGCGCGCTCGACTTTGCCGTCGTGGACACTGCCGGAAGGCTCCATGTCGACGCCGCGATGATGGACGAGGTGAAGGCCATAAAGGAGGCCGTCAGGCCCGACGAGACCATACTGGTCGCCGACGGCATGACCGGTCAGGACGCGGTTACCATAGCGACGGAGTTCTCGTCGGCCCTCGGTATTGACGGGGTCATCCTCACGAAGATGGACGGCGACGAGCGCGGCGGCGCCGCGCTTTCGATCAGGGCCGTCTCGGGAGCGCCCATACGCTATATAGGCGTGGGCGAGAAGCTCGACGCGCTCGAGGTGTTTCATCCCGAGCGCATGGCATCCCGCATTCTCGGCATGGGCGATGTGCTGACCCTGGTCGAGAAGGCGCAGGACGCCATCGACGAGAAAGAGGCCGAGAAGCTCCAGAAGAAGATCCTCAAGGAGACCTTCAGCCTGGAGGACTTCCTGAGCCAGATCAAGCAGGTGCGGAAGATGGGCCCCCTTGAGGATATAATGGGTCTCATCCCCGGCATGTCCAAGATGAAGGGGATTAACCTTGACGAAAGGGCCATGGGCAAGGTAGAAGCTATAATAAGCTCCATGACGGCAGATGAGAGGCTGCGCCCCGATATCATCGACGGGAGCAGGCGGAAGCGCATAGCCGCGGGCAGCGGCACGCGGGTGCAGGACGTGAACAGGTTGCTCAAAGATTTTCAAGAGGTCAGGAAGCTCTTCAAGAACATCAAGAAGGGAAAAATGAGCGGTCTGATGAGGTCATTTCTGACCGGATAGACCGGTTCCGAACTCGGAGGTGAGACTGAATGGCAGTGAAGATCAGGTTACAGAGAATGGGCGGCAAGAGAAAGCCCTTCTACAGATTCGTGGTCATGGATTCCCGGAACAGGCGCGACGGCGCATACCTTGATTCGCTCGGGAACTATAACCCCATCGCTAAACCCTTCAAGATCGAGATAGACGAGGAGAAGGTCTTCATGTGGCTGGGGCGGGGCGCGCAGATGTCGGAAGGCGCCCGCAGCATTCTCAGCAAGGTCGGCGTTCTTAAGAAGTGGGAAGACCGCAAGGGCGGCGCCCCTGCCGCCGGGGCCGAGGGGACAGGCGAGAATGCAGCCGGGGTCCAGGAATAGAAGGAACACAGCCAAGGCGTCATCGATATGCCGTCCTCATGACTTCGCCTGCCGCGACCGGCGCACGGCCCGACCTACGCGGAGTCATGCGCGAGGGGGACTGAAAGATGAAAGCTCTGATTGAGTACATCGCACAATCGCTCGTTGACAATCCGGATCAGGTAGCGGTCAAGGAACTCGAAGGCGAGAAAACCACTGTCTATGAGCTCAGGGTCGGGCCCGGCGACCTCGGCAAGGTCATCGGCAAGCGCGGCCGCACGGCGCGCTCCATCAGAACGATCCTGAACGCGGCAGCGACAAAGGCGGGCAAGCGCGCGATGCTGGAGATTCTTGAGTGACTCAAGACTCCGACTTCATCGTGATCGGCCGGGTGGGTCGGGCTCACGGGATAAAGGGTGAAGTGTGCGTCGAGCCCATAACCGATTTCCCGGAACGGTTTGACTCGCTGCGGGAAGTGCTCCTGGAGGAGCGCGGCGCAGAGCCGCGGCTCGTCGGTGTCGAAGGCGTCAGGTGGAAAGGCAAAGTGGCGCTCGTCAAGGTGGCGGGCGTTGACGATAGGGACGAGGCGGGGAAGTTGGGCGGCGCCCTCATGGGCGTCAGCCGGGACAGCATCGAGCCTACTGGTGAGGACGAATACTACCACTTCGACCTCGTCGGCTGCAGGGTTGTGGATGAGGATGGAGCCGAGGTCGGCGTCGTCAAGGAAGTCTTGAGGATGCCGGCCAACGACGTGCTCGTCGTCACAGAGGGCGGCCGCGAGATGCTCGTTCCCACGATCAAGCAGGTGGTGAGGCGGGTGGACCTCGAAGGCCGGGTGATCGACATAGAGCGGATCCCGGGACTGCTCGACTGAACCTGCGGGCCGCCGGCGGCCGGACCAGCGAAATGAAATTCAACATACTCACCATATTCCCGGAGATGTTCGAGGGCCCTTTCTCGATGAGCATGCTCAAGGGGGCCGCCGAGAGCGGGGTCCTGGAGATTGCCATCGTGGATATCCGGGACTATGCCACCGACAAACACAGGACCGTGGATGACTACCCTTTCGGGGGCGGTTCTGGTATGATAATGAAGTGCGAGCCCGTAAGTCTCGCCCTGGAGGCCGTCCTGGCAGGCCGCCGCCGCAGCGAGGCGACGACCATACTCCTCTCGCCGCAGGGGCGCGTCTTCAGCCAGGACATCGCCCGCGGGCTTGCGGAGAAGAAGGAGATCACACTTGTCTGCGGCCACTATAAGGGTGTGGACGAGCGGATACGGGACTATCTCGTGGACGACGAGATATCGATAGGCGACTATGTAATGACCGGGGGCGAGCTGGCCGCCATGGTTGTCGTGGACGCGGTGACGAGGCTCCTTCCCGGCGTGCTGGGAGACCTGGCCTCGGCCGAGTCGGACTCGTTCTACGGGGGGCTCATAGAGAGCGGCAATTACACGCGGCCCAGGTCCTTCGGGGGGCATGACGTGCCCGATGTGCTCGTCGGCGGCAACCACGAGGCCATAAGGAAGTGGCAGCGCCGCGATTCCCTGAGGAAGACGCTTGAGCGCCGGCCGGAGCTGCTTGATTCGGCGCGACTTACGGACGAAGACAAAAGAATGCTTGAGGAAATCGAGAAAAATCGCCATATTTCTTAGGTTGACTACAATCGGAGGAATCTATGATGGATCTGGTCAGGGCAATTGAGAAAGAACATGAGAAAAACGAATTCCCGGATTTCGGACCGGGCGATACTGTGAAGGTGCACACGCGGGTTGTCGAGGGTCAGAAGGAGCGGATCCAGATCTTCGAGGGAACGGTGCTGCAGATTCGTGGAAGCGGGACGGGTAAGACCTTCACGGTGAGAAAAGTGAGCGGCGGTATCGGCATCGAGAGGATCTTCCCTTATCACTCTCCCGGTGTTGCGAAGGTTGAGGTAGTCAGAAAGGGTAGGACCAGACGTGCAAAGCTCTTCTACCTCAGGAACAAGAAAGGGAAGGCCGCGCAGGTCAAAGAGGACAGACGGTAGGTCTGCTTCCCGGAGCGACCTCACAACCCTCGAAGTGAAGCTCTGGGAGGGCGGGTTCAAGTACGTGGCCGGAGTCGACGAGGCCGGTCGCGGGCCTCTTGCCGGACCCGTCGTTGCCGCAGCCGTAATCCTGTCGCCGGACGGGATACCGCCGGGCATCGACGACTCCAAGAAACTCTCCGCCCGGGCGCGCGCGCGCGCGTTCGAAGAGATTGCCGGCATGGCCGTCTCCATGGGCGTCGGCATATCCTCACCTGGCGCCATCGACCGTATGAACATTCTCCAGGCCAGCCTGCACGCCATGAGGCGCGCCGTCGAATCCCTCGATGTCCGGCCCGACTGCATCATAGTGGACGGCAGACAGGTTCCCGACATCGACGTACCCGCCCTTGCGGTGGTCCGGGGCGACTCGCGATGCGCCTCCGTAGCGGCCGCTTCCATAGTCGCCAAAGTCGTCAGGGACAGGATCATGGAGGAGCTGGACGCCGTCTATCCGTGTTATTGCTTCAGGCAGAACAAGGGCTACGGTACGAGCGCGCACCTGGATGCCCTGAGGATTCACGGCCCCACGCGCGTGCACCGGTTTACGTTCGGACCCGTCGAACGCTCCCTCGGGGCGGCGGATGTGTAGCACTTCCGCCCGCGGTTCCCATTTCGAGACACTTGCCGTCAAGTACCTCATGGAGAAGGGCTACAGGCTCATCGAGCGCAACTTCCGCTTCGGCCACAGAGAGATAGACATCATCGCCATCGACGGGGATACGGTCGTCTTCGTCGAGGTCAAGGGGAGGGCGAGTGGGGCCTACGGCGCGCCAGCCGAATCGGTGACCCCGGCTAAAATACGGCATCTCGTGAAGGCGGCCGAGGCCTATCTGTGCAGGCACGGGCTTACGAATAAGCCTTGCAGGTTCGACGTGGTTTGTGTAAATCTTGTCGATAACCGGGGAGCCGAGTTTGAGCATATTCGAAACGCATTCGAAGCCTGAAACCGTGAGGACGTCGACCCGATGAGATGGTACTGGTGGGTCCTGGTTGTTATCCTGGGCCTCAATGTTTTCGCAATAGCGATGTTGGGTTTAATGATGGTGGGCGACTGGCTGGCCCAGCGCCGTCTTACAAAACGTGAAGGGCCGTGTCACCCGGACGACTCCCCCGATAACCAGAGGTGATGCCGCCATGAAGAAGGCTCACATTCCTCTGACCGCTCTTCTGCTCCTGGTCCTCGCAACCGGCTGCGGGAAAGACGTTCACTACTATATCGAGATGGGCAATGAAGCCGTACGCGAAGGCGACTTCCAGAGGGCCATACTCAACTTCGAGAAAGCGGTCGAAGAATATCCCGAAAGCTACGAGGCCCACAACTCGCTGGGAGCTGCCCTGTCAGCAGCCGGCAATCTGGAGCGCGCGGTGGAGCATTTCTCCATCGCCGTGGCCCTCAACAAGGACTTCGTGGAGGGCTATTACAATCTGGGGCGCGGCCTTTCCGCCATGGGAAGGTACGATGAGGCGATCGCCGAGTACCGCCGCGCCATCGGCGTCGATTCGACATATGCCATAGCGCACATGGGTCTGGCCGAAGCTTATCTGGGCAGCAACGCGCCCGAAGCGGCCATAGAGGCCTACAGGCGGGCCATCAGGTTCGACCGCAATCTTCTCCAGGCGTATATCGGGCTGGGCCGCGTGTACGTCGGCATAGGCGAGTATGATAAGGGCATAGACGCGCTGATCGAGGCGCATGTAGTGTTCCCCAACAACGCCGACCTGCCCTTCATAGTCGGCAAGGCCGCGATTCTGAAAGGGGACCCCGACCTGGCGATCGAGTACCTTTCGACGGCGGCGGCCCTCGACTCGCTCAATCTCTTCTACCGGAACGACCTCGCTTCGGCCTATATGCTCGCCGGGCGCCGCCTGGACGCCATCGCCGAATGGGAGAACATTCTGGCGCGCGGCCCGAATGCGAGCCTGCGCCGGGTGGTCGAGACGAATCTGGAGCGCGCGGCCAGGCAGGACTAGATCTTCCACTCCATGCGCTCGAGCTTCCGCGATGCGAGCGTAATCAGGACGTAGGCCACCAGGAGAGCGAACAGCAGCACTATGGCTGCGCCGGCGACCTTCGGGCCCCACATGAGTGGACCGAGGACCGCGGCATATCCCCGCTCCGAAATCACTCCCATCAGGATCGCAGTTCCGGCGAGGAACCCGCCGAGGACGCCGCCCATTACCAGCCTGCCTGTCACCGAGATCATGCGCTTGGGGATGTCCCATTCCCAGTTCCCGTAGAAGAGCCCGATGACCACGCCGAGGCTCGAGCCCACCACCGACATGCAGGGTACGACCCAGATGGCATGGGCCACGAAAGTCCAGGAGACCAGCCCGGCCACCCTGAAGACCAGGGCGAGCACGATTCCGATGGGGACGAACACCGTCACTGGAAGCATGAACTTGGCCGCGAGTTTGCGCTTGACCGGCACGGGCGCGCAGAGGATGCGCCAGAAGCACATGCCGTCGATTACGACGCCGTTCATGCCCAGGTTCATCGAGCCGATTAACGCCAGGCCGGCGACGGCGATGAGAAGCACCGGCGAATACGGCACGGCGGCCTCCTGGCGATGCGCCGTGAGGAACGGGAAAACCACCATCATTATGGTGATTGTCGCGAGGGGCATCATCTGCTGCGGGTCTCTCATGAAGAGCCGGGCCGTCGCCGACATTATGGCGCGCTCGGCTTTGGGCGCCCAGAAGAAGGCCGCGTCGATTACGGACCTTCCCCTGCGCATCTTGCGCCTCTTGCCGCCGGGCACTACGCGCGCCCAGCCGGCCAGGTACATCCTCCGGGCCGACAGCACCGACACGCCGAAAAGAACCGAGGCGGTCAGGACAAGGAGTGCCGCCGGGACCAGGGCCCCGGCCGGTCTTCCGGCCCCCAGTGCCATCAGGGCCGACGCCGCATGTGAGCTCGGGAGCAGCCCCAGAGGCCCGTCGCCGCCCGAGGCCCAGCCCTGTATGCGGCCCGTGAAATCCTGTACCTGCTCGGGGCTTTCCAGCGCGGGCCTTATCAGCTGAAACCCTATCCAGAACGCCAGCCCGATGGCGCCGCCCACGAGTCCGAGGATCTCCTTCACCCTGGACGCCCGCACGAAGCGGGCGATCACGAAGCCGGCTATGGTGCCCACGGAAACCGGGATGGAGAGAAATACGGGCAGCAGCACGATTACGCCCAGGTAGAAGTAGAAAGGCGCCCTGAAGGCTATGCCGTATCCCAGGAGAATGGGGATCGCTATGAACACCGAGACCAGCGAGCCCGTGGCCAGGGCCTCGAGGTACTTGAGCGCGAACACCTTCGAAGTCGGGATGGGGGCCGCCATGAGGAGCGGAAGGTCGCTGGATAAGAAAAATATGTTGGTGGTGGTCGCCACGTCGAGCACGAATGCCAGGACGAGCAGCGCATGGAAGGTCACGGCCACGATGAGGCCCGCAAGGAGTCCACCGCCGGGTTCGACAAGCCGGACCGCGCCGAAGAAGCCGGAGGTTCCCGCGATGAACAGCCCGAATACAACGGACAGACCGGCCACCGAGGCTATGCGGAAGACCTTCTTCCGCGCCCTCACCCGGAAGATGCGGGAGAAGAGGATCTTCACCTTGTACCTGATAAGTCTGTAAAGCGTCATAAGCGCCCTAGGAATCGAGGAACCTGATGATCTCCTGCTCCTCAGGCCCGCCCGTCAGCTCCAGGAATATGTCTTCGAGGCTCGTCTTGCCGTCCCTGCCTCCGGCGCGGAGGTCGGAGATGGTGCCGACGGCCACGAGCTCGCCCTTGTTTATGATCCCGACCCTGTCGCACATCCTCTCGGCGATCTCGAGAATGTGCGTGGACATGAACACGGTCTTGCCTCGGTTGCAGAGTGCCCTCAGAACGTCCTTCACGACCCTTGCGCTCCTCGGGTCGAGCCCTACCGTGGGCTCGTCCAGCACGACAACGCCCGGGTCATGCACCAGGGCCGCCATGATGGCCGTCTTCTGTTTCATGCCGTGCGAGTAAGTATCGATCAAGTCGTCCGCGTTGCCGGCCATCCCCAGGAGGTCCAGAAGGTCCCCGATGCGCTTCTCGGCGGTGTCCCTGCCGACCGAGTAGAGCTCGGCGACGAACCTCAGGAATTCCCGGCCGCTCAGCTTCCTGTAGAGAACCGGTGAGTCGGGCACGAGCCCGAGTAAAGCCTTGGCCTCCAGGGGGGCGGTGCATATGTCGTGGCCGCCTATCTCGACCGAGCCCGCGGTGGGGCGCAGGAGGCCGCTTATCATCTTGATGGTTGTGGTCTTGCCGGCCCCGTTGGGTCCAAGGAAACCGAAAAGCTCCCCGGCGGGGACTCTGAGCGACAGGTTCCTGACGGCGGCGAAACTGTCATAGTTCTTCGTTAAGTTCTTTAGATTTAGCAAGTTTCCGACCTCCTGGGTGGAAGTATAGGTCACTCGCGGCCGGCCGTCAAGATGCGGCTGGCCCGCGCGCTATCATCAATTGACATTCTCGCGGTTAGCAATTAGAGTGTGCTTGAGAGTTCAAAAGGGGGCGCGGTATGAGAGTGTCTTTCGTTGTCTTCGTAACGGTCCTTGCGGCGTTCATTCTTGCAGGTGCCTGTGCGGGGAGCGAGGACGGGCTCAGGGTGGAGCAGATGGAGTTCTGCGCCGCCGTGAGGGACAGGGCGCCCGTGGGCCCAGCCGGGTCCTTCCCGTCTGACATAACCCGGGTCTGCTGCTTCACGAAGATCGTCGGAGCCCAGGACACGACAGCCGTGGAACACGTCTGGTACTTCAAGGGCAGAGAGATGTCCAGGGTCAGCCTGGCCGTCAAGTCGGCTTCCTGGCGGACCTGGAGCACCAAGAAGATGGCCCCGGAGTGGAAGGGCACCTGGCGCGTCGACGTCGTGGAGGGTGATACCACCGTTGTAGCGACCAAGGAATTCGTTCTCGAGTAATCCCCTGAAGAGGAGGAAGTCGTAATGCGTTTCAGTAGGGGTATCTTTGTGGTTATGACCGCTGTTCTCGCGCTCTCCGCCATCACGGCGGTGGCGGGTGATCTCGACATTAAACACAGGCTCCTGGATAACGGCCTAAACGTTTACGTGCTGGAGAACCACAACGCTCCGGTGTTCACCATGCGGGTTTACGTGCGCGCGGGGAGCATTTACGAAGAGGAGTTCCTGGGAAAGGGCATATCGCATAACTGCGAGCATCTCGTGGCGGGCGGCTCGACCCACAAGCGCCCCGAGGCCGAAACCCAGGCCATGCTGAGAAACCTGGGCGGGGCCACCAACGCCTATACTACCAGCGGGCACACGTGCTATTACATCTCGACGTCCGCCGAATACGCCGACCAGGTGATCGACCTTCTCACGGACTGGACGCTCAACTGCGCCATAACCCAGGAGGAGTACGAGCGCGAACGCGGCGTGATACAGCGCGAGATCACGATGGGCCGCGACGAGCCCGGCAGGCGAATAGGCAAACTGTATAACGGCACCATGTTCACCGTGCACCCGGAGCACTTCCCGACAATCGGGTACAGGGAGCTCTTCGATACCATAAGCCGGGAGGACCTGCTCAACTACTATAGCCGCATGTACGTGCCCTCCAATATGCATATCGTGGCCGTCGGGGATTTCGACGCCGAGGAGATGCTGGATAAGATCGAAGCGGCGTGTTCTGTCTACCCCTTCGAGCCCGCTCCCATCGTGTACCTGCCGTCCGACCCCAAGCAGATGGGGAGAAAATACGTTGAAGATGAGATGGACGTGGGGCTCACCTACATGACCATCGGCTTCAAGACGGTCATGGTCACGCATGAGGACGCTTTCCCGCTCCAGGTGATGGCGTCCATCCTGGGCGAGGGCAGGAGCTCGCGCCTCTACAAGAAGGTCAAGGAAGACCTGGGGCTGGTGCACACCATCGACGCCTACTCCTACAATCCCGAATACGACGCTCCCGATTTTACCGTGCACGCGACCCTGGATTATGAAAACACGCCGGCTGCCATCGACGCCGTGCGCGAAGTCATCTACCAACTCAAGACCGTGCCTGTCTCGCCCGACGAGCTCGAGAAGGCCAAGACCAGGTTCGTGAGCGATTATGCCTTCGGGTTCCAGGACGTAATGGACCAGGCGGCCACCATCGGCGCCGACGTCGTGAGGACGGGAAGCCCGACCTACAGCGGGGGCTACTTCCTCGAACAGATAAAGGCCGTGACCAGGGACGACATAATGCGCGTCGCCAACAGGTACTTCTACGATGACGCGCTGACCATAGCAGTTCTGAAGCCCACGGGCTCGGTGCTTCCCGAAGAGGAGACCGAAGAGGTCATGGCGGGCGCATCGGACGTCAAGCGCATGGTGCTCGAGAGCGGCATCACGCTGCTCGTCAAGGAAGACCATACGACGCCGCTCGTCTTCATGCGCGGCTTCTTCGCCGGCGGGTCGTACCTGGAGAACGCCGGGAATTCAGGGGCCTTCAACCTCATGGCGCGGATGATGCGGAGGGGCACCAGGAAGTACTCGTCCGAGATGATAGCCGACAAGGTGGAGGAGATGGGAGGTACGCTGTGGTCCGGCGGCACCGAGGACTACTTCTTCTGCCACATGGACGTCGTGAGCGAGAACTTCGCCAAGGGCCTCGCCATGTATTCGGACGTCATCGTGAACAGCGCCTTCGACGGGACCGAGTTTGAAAAGGAACGCGAAGCCGTGCTCGCGCAGATCGTGGCGCGCGACGACGACTGGCAGGAGGACGGCGAGACCCGCATGAGGAAGCTCCTTTACGGCGACCACCCCTACGGTCTCAGCCCGGTGGGGGAGGAGGCCTCCGTGGGCGCCATGTCCGCCGACTACGTGAAGGGACTCTATACGGACTACTGCACGCCGGACAACCTCGTGCTTCTCGTTTACGGCGATGTTGCCGAAGGCGAAGTGATCGCGGCGGTCGGGAAGGCCTTCGCGAGGTTCAAGCGCGGGCCGGTCGACGTCCCGCCGCCTCCTGAGTGGGAAGGCCTCTCGGAGAGCGTCCTCTCGGTCGAACCCACGGACAAGGAACAGGCTGTCATATTCATGGGCATTCCGTCGATGACGCTCGACAATCCGGACTGGTACGCGATGCGCGTCCTGGACGGCGTGATGTCGGGAATCGGCTATCCCGGAGGCTGGCTGCACGAGGCCCTGAGGGGCCAGCAGCTCGTCTACATCGTCCACCTCTGGAATGACGCCAAGCGCGGCAAAGGGTACGTATGCGTGATGGCGGCGACGACGCCCGAGCATGCCGACAGCGCGCTCTCCATCATCAACGCCAAGATCGAGAAGGCCAAGACCGAGCTCGTAACCGACGAAGAGCTCGAGATGGGAAAGCGCGGCTGCATCATAATGGAGGACCTCTACTACTCCCAGACCACAGCGTCCCAGGCGGATATGGGCGGCCAGTACGAGGTCAGGGGTCTCGGCTATGATTACAGGGACACCATGAGGGAGAAGGTGAAGGCGGTGACCAGGGAGGACCTGAAGCGCGTGGCGAACAAGTACTTCACCAACTCAGCCGTCATCGTAATCACGCCCGAGCCCGGGAACATCAAACAGACAGCGGAAGCGACTTATGGAAAAGCGGATTAAGTATCTCAATCACATCGAGCTCGGCAAGCTCGTGCCCGGCAAGTTCGACACCGTGCTCCTTCCAGTGGGCACCATGGAGGCGCACGGTGTCATACCCGTCGGCACCGACATTTTGATCCCCGACGCCATGGCGGAGCGTATCGCCGCCGAGATAGACCTGCTGGTGGCGCCGACCATTCCCTACGGCATAACCCACTCGCTTTACGGCCATCCGGGGGGAGTGACAATTACCAACGAGGTCTTCGAGGCCTATGTCTACGACGTGGTCCGGTCGCTCGCCAAGACGGGTTTTGAGAAGGTGATCGTCCTTAACGGGCACGGCGGCCAGATAAGGGAGCTCGCGGATGCCCTGTGCGACGCCAACCGGAACCTCGGGGTGAAGACGCTGCTCATAAACTGGTGGTTCGACACCGACGAAGAGCGGAAGAAACACCTGGGGCGGGAGGGCGGCCACGCCGCCTCCGACGAGACAGCTCCCATCATGGCCATTGACCCGTCGCTCGTAAGGCAGGACCTTTACGATGAGGAGATGACCACCAAGAAGACGGGCTTCTTCTCGGCCTATCCGTACCCGGGCTCCATCATCACCTATGCGGACGGGGACTGGTCCTTGAACTTCGACGAGGAAAGCTGCCGCGCCTACTTCGACGCCGTGACGCGCAAGGTCATAGACTTTATCGCTATGGTTTTGAGGAAGTGGTAGGCACGGGGTGCCGGGAGCCGCGGTCTTGACAGGCCCCTCCGCGAATATGTAATGGACAGAGGTCTTCCCATCAGCCTATTCTCGATACCGCTCGACACCAGATGCAGTCGCGGCGCAATCTCGAGAGGGGGAAGAGCATGAATCTCCGCAGAGCAAACTCAATGAGCATTACAGGCGCCGTCGTGACCTCCGCATGCATGATGGCGTTGTTCGCGCTGCCGGCCGGCTGCCAGAAGAGCGATACCGGGCCGGCCGATCAAGGCACCGCGCTTCTTACGGAGATGAAGGCGTGGTTTGACGCCACCGCCTACGAGGCAATGGGCTATTCGAGCCTTACCGAGGCCCTGGACGACATCTACCAGGACGACGGTTACACGTCCATGCTCTACAGCGACATCAGCGCGGTTCTGGCAAAGTCGGCGCCCTCCGGCACAACGATTCCCTCCGTTCTAAAGGAGTGCCAGGATTGGTTCGAGCTCATCGACTACGAGATGTCCGGCTATGACTCGCTGGATGAGGCCATCGAAGACATCTTCCCGGACGGCGGGGCGACCCTCGATCTTTACAGGCGGATCGCCGCGCACAACGCCGGGGCGAAGTGACAGGCTCCGTTGGAAACCTACGCCGAACTGAAAGAGCTGGTAGAGAATCCGCGTTATCAGGCCCAGAAGCGGGAAAGCCTCGGCAATCTCTCGGATGGCATGATAGACGCGCCCATAATCGAAATAGTAAACGGCTTCAATAGACTGCCCTGTTGTTTCACCATGCAGAGTTGCTATGGCCACTTCGTCTACAAAGGCCAGGATGATGCCTGCAACCTGAGCCCCCTGCCGGTCACGGATTCCATTGCGAGAGTTAAGTACAGGATCGCCTACGTCGCCCTGTGCATTGAAAACAGTGCGGCGGGAAGGAGGTTGTTCGAGGGCCTTAAGGGGATTACGTCTATCGATCCGGAGAATGTCCAGTTCTGTTGTGCGGAGTGGTTCTGGAAGAGCCATGTGAATTCCTATGCGCTGCAGGTGGAACCGGACAGGTTCAAGCGCCAGGACACGGCAACACTCGACTACCGGGAAGCGCTGCTCGTGGAAGCGATTCGAAATGAATTCTTCGTTCGACTGGGGTCGCTGTTGGCATCGGCTCGTAACGGGGGCCTCTGATGCGGGCCTCTTGACCGCCGCCCCGCCTCTTGACGGGCGGCGCTTGACTGCGGACCCTTCGGCTGCTAAGATCCTCATACCCTTCAAACCTCTATTGGTACGCCCAATGGAGGTTTTGTCTTGCTCGCTAGAGTCATCACTTCAAGCGTTCTCGGTATCGACGCGGTGGCTGTGGAGGTGGAGGTCGATATCTCTTGGGGCCTGCCGACCTTCCATATCGTGGGTCTTCCCGGTGCGGAGATAAGGGAGAGCAGGGACCGCATCAGGGCGGCCCTCAATAACAACGGATTCGAGTACCCGGCCCGCAGGATAATCGTGAATCTCGCCCCGGCGACGCTCCGGAAAGAGGGCGCGAGCTTCGATCTCCCGATCGCCGTAGGGATCATACTCGCGAGCGGCCAGGCGCTCGCGGCAAGGGAGGGGAAATATCTCATCGTCGGGGAACTCTCGCTGGACGGAGCTCTGAAGCGGGTGAGGGGAGCGCTCTGCATGGTCTCGACGCTCTCGTCGCTCGACCTGGACGGCGTCATCCTGCCGGAAGGGAACGCGCGCGAGGCCTGCGTCTGCACCGACAAGCCCGTCTACGGGGTGAAGTCGCTCCCGGATGTCGTCGGGTTTCTCGCGGGCGAGAGCGAGCCAGCCCGGGCCGAAGCGCCCCGGGCCGGTGCGGAGTCCGCAGGCCCCGGCGGCGTTGACTTCTCCGAAGTGCGCGGCCAGCAGCATGCGCGGCGCGCCGTGGAGGTCGCCGCCGCAGGCGCCCACAACCTCTTGATGGTGGGAACGCAATACCAGCTTGAGTGGACTTGGACGCTGGGGACTCGATGGGGAGGACTCCCCTTATCCTGACCTCTTTACCCGTTAGCGTGATTCGGCTGACGAGCAACGTCACCAGCTGCCTTTGGCCCTCGAAGTCGTTCTCCAGCTTCCTTAGATTCCTGGCAGCGGTCCTACAGGCCTTCTCCACGGACAGCTTAC
>CAZSBE010000042.1:0-23972 GCA_964604955.1 uncultured bacterium | reverse complement strand
CCCTTTGTGACCAGTGCGGGACGTGCTCGGGGAGCTGCCCTATGATCGCCGAGATGGACATTACGCCGTCCCAGATGATGAGGATGGTGCAGCTCGGGCAGAGCGAGGTACTTAAGACCAAGGCCATGTGGTTCTGCGCGTCCTGTTTCACCTGTACCGTGAGGTGCCCCCGCGGCCTGGACCTTTCGAAGGTGGCGGAGGCTTTGAGACAGGTGCTTCTGAGACGGGCGAAAGACTACATAAGAATAAACGACATCCCCAAGGAAGAGCTGGTCCGGCTTCCCCAGATAGCATTAGTGGCCGGCATGAGGAAATTCACCGGGTAGGAGGACCTTGAGATGAGCGCGGACGTCCACAGAATGCCTTACTATCCTGGATGCACTTTGAAGACCCGGGCGAGCCACTTCGAGGCTTCGGCTCTGGCTTGCGCCAGGACACTGGGAATAGAGCTGGTCGAGCTTCCCGACTGGACCTGTTGCGGCACGGTTTTCTCGCTTACAAACGATGACCTTATCCATCATGTCGGTCCCGTAAGAAACCTCATCCGCGTTCAGGAAATGAACCGGGACGGCCTCGTGGACGGCGAGATGAGGCTTGTCACCCTCTGCTCGATGTGTTTCAACACCCTGAAAAGGGCCGATTTGCGTATGCGCGAGAATCCGGGCAATCTTGAGACCATCAACAGATTCATGGATACGGAGGATGATTACGAGGGAGGTGTCGAGGTCGTTCACTTCCTGGAGCTGCTGAGGGATCTGGGGGCGGAGACAATAAGTAATAGCGTTAAAAACCCCCTTGCAGGCCTCGCCGTTGCGCCATACTACGGATGCATGCTGCTGAGGCCCAAAGAAGTGGGCATTGATGATCCCGAGGAACCGACGATTCAGAATGGCATCCTCGCGGCACTGGGGGCGGACGTCGTCTACAATCATTACATGAAACTGTGCTGTGGCAGCTATCAGGCGATGCATGACATGCATGCCGTGGCCGGTCTCGTTTATGAAATACTGAGGCATGCCCGGGCCGACGGAGCCCAGGCGGTGGTGACTTCATGCCCACTATGCGCCCACAATCTGGACAGCGGGCAGAAGGAAGTCAAGGAGATTGATCCCGATTTCGAAGAGGTGCCGATCTTCTACTTCACCGAGTTGATGGCGCTGGCCTTCGGGTTGGAGCCGGATCTCTACGCGTCCGGTAATCACTATGCTCCGAGGGAGCATCTGCTGAAGGAACTGCAACTCCTGCGCTTCTGAGACAATTGTCGTCGGGAGAACCCGGAGGCGCCAACGGGTATTCCGGAGCGGAGTCACGACTCCGGAGTTCTTGATTTCCGGCCGGTGCCGTGGTATACTTCAGGTGGATTCCATGAGCTGCAATCAACGCTCGCACTCAGGCGGGCGATTATCCATAGTTTCGTAGGCCCTTTTCCTCAAGGGGGTGGCGTTATGGAATTCAAGTCTATTGCTTCAGGGTGGAGTGTGCTTGCGGTGGCCGCGTGCATGCTCCTTCTTGCAAGTGCGGTCTGGTCGGCGCCGGGCCCGGCCCTGGACCAGAACAAGCTCTTCTGGTCGGTTCCCGGCAAAGTCTACGTGCTGCACTTCAACGACCTCAACGGCAACACGGTTCACGATCCCAACGAGCCGTTCCTCCCCGGGGGCGACGCCGTGCATAACGTGGTGAGGCCCGACCTGTCGTGCTGGATGGCAAGCACGTCGAACCTGCTGGTCTACTCGGGTTTTGCCAATCCCTATATGAACTGGCTCGGCGCCGGTGTTCCTCCGGATCCCAACATGAGTGTATGGGGACTCTGGTACTGGGCAGCGGGCCCGGGAGCGCGGACCTTTGACGACGGCGGCTGGCAGGACTGGGGTCTTTCTTTTGCAGGTGTCCCTTTCCTGGTCCCCATCAGGACGATCCCGGAGTTCGGCGGTAACTGGTTCGATGGCTTCGGCAATGCTGTCAACCCCATAACCTGGTGCAAGGCGAGGCTGGACAGCGAGTGCGTTCCGGTTGGACTCACCTGCTGGTTCCAGGCCGCGGACGGCACGACTCCGGTACCTCCCTATGAAGAGGCGCCTGGTCCCTATAACCTCCAGACCTCCTTCGGTTACCACGCCATAACGCTGTGGGACATCGATACGGCGAACCTCAATCTCACTATAACCGACTCCGATGACATCGGGATACTCGGCGGGCCGCCGGCGGGAGTGGGGCCCCGGGTGGTACCCTACCAGTGGAACGGTATCAAGTGGATAATCACGCCGCTCTATCCCGGCACAAACGCCGAGATCAACTACGCGGTGGCGATTGCGGGAGGCGGACCGTCGGCTACGGAGGCCACGACCTGGGGCAGGATTAAGGGGATGTACAGGTAGCCTGAACGAGGGGTCCGTCAGCGGGACAGTGACTAGAGCAGGGGAATGGCGGAGCACGGCTCCGGCGCTACTTCGAGAGGATGGCTATCGTCTCCTCGACCTCTTCGCGGGTGACGGTCTTGCGGAGCTCCTCCATGTTGTGCATGACCTCCTGGAAGCGCATGCCCTCGGCGGCGCTGATCCACTCGAGCTGGAGCCTCTCGGCCCTTATCCCGAGCTTCTCGAGCTTCTTCTTGAGCTTCTCGATGCGCTTTGCCGTCCAGTGGTTGGCGTCGATGTAATGGCAGTCTCCGAAGTGGCAGCCGGAGACGAGCACCACGGGCGCGCCCTTCCTGAAGGCGTGCAGGACGAACTCCGCGTCCACGCGCCCCGAGCACATGGTCCTTATGAGGCGGGGGGTGGTGGGGTACTGAAGCCTGGATATCCCCGCGAGGTCGGCGCCGGCGTACGAGCACCAGTTGCAGGCGAACACGACGACCTTGTCCATGGGGTTCTCGGCAAGTATGGAATCCACCTGCGCGATTATCTGCCCGTCGGTGTAATGCCTCATGACGATGGCGTCGGCCGGGCACTCGGCGGCGCACGTTCCGCAGCCCGAGCAGGCGGCTTCGATAACGCGCGCCGGCGTCCTGGCCTTGGTGTCGACGTATATGGCATTATAAGGGCAGACCTTGGCGCAGATTCCGCATGATGTGCACTTCTCGTCTATGACTCGCGACGTGATGGCCTCGACGGCGATCTCGCCTTTCTGCATGAGCGCTCCGGCCCTGGCGACCGCGCCGGAGGCCTGCGTCACCGAATCCTTGATATCCTTGGGCGCCTCGCAGGTACCGGCGAAGAAGATGCCGCGTGTCGGCGCGTCGACGGGCTCGAGCTTGGGATGGGCCTCCAGGAGGAAACCGTCGGCCGTCTTGGACAGGTTGAGCATTTCTCTCACTTCGTCGAAGTTCTCATGGGGCTTGAAGCCCACCGACAGCACGACCATGTCGTAGTTGTGCACGCGCACTTCGCCGGTCTCAAGGTCCTCGACATAGAGGTCGAGGCTGCCGTCCTCCCGCTGTCTGACCTCCCCGGGCAGCGCGCGGATGTACCTGACCCCGTGGGCCCTGCTCTTCTTATAGAGGTCCTCGAAACCCTTGCCGACGGCGCGTATGTCTATATAGTGAACACCGACTTCCATCGCGGGATAATGCTCCTTGAGAAGTATGGTGTCTTTGACCGTGTTCATGCAGCAGATATTGCTGCAGTACGGGTGGCCGCGCTTTTCCATGCGCGAGCCCACGCACTGGATGAAGCCCACGCTCCCGGGCTCTTTGCCGTTATCGAGCCGCACCATGTGGCCCATGGTGGGGCCGCCGGCGTTTATGAGACGTTCGAATTCCAGGCTGGTTATCACGTTGGGATACCTGGTGTAACCGTACTCGCTCATTCCCGTGGCGTCGTATACGGACATGCCGATGGCGACGATGATGGTGCCGACATCGATCTCGATTTCCTTGTCTTCCATGTCATAGTCTATGCAGTCCTTCTCGCATGCTTCCCTGCATTTCTCGCAGGCGAGCGGCATGTTGCCCAGGCAGGCCTCCACGTCCAGCACGAAAGCGGGAGGGACGGCCTGCGGGAAGGGCTGGTAAATGGCCTTCCTCGTCTTGAGACCGATCTCGAACTCGTCCGGCCTTATCTGGGGGCATACTTCGGTGCAGTCTCCGCAGGCGGTGCACTCCTTCTCGTCCACGTAGCGCGCCTTGCGGAGCACCTTGACCTTGAAGTTGCCCACGTAGCCCCTGACCTCTTTCACTTCACTGTAGGCCAGGAGTTCGATCAGAGGATGTCGACCGACATCCGTCATCTTAGGCCCCAAAATTCATATGGAGCAGTCCATCGTGGGATACGTCTTATCGATCTGCGCCATGATGCCGCCCAGGGACGGCTCTTTCTCAACGAGATAAACGGGAAACCCGTTCTCGGCCAAATCGAGCGCCGCTTGAATCCCGGCAATGCCGCCGCCCACGACCAGCGCCGCCTTCTTGACCGGCACCACGGTCTCGGTCTGGGGCTCGAGCCGCCTGGCCCGCGCAACGCCCATACGGACGAGATCCTTGGCCTTGTTGGTCGCGCCCTCCCTGTCGTGGAGATGCACCCAGGAGCACTGCTCGCGGATATTGGCCATCTCCATCAGGTAGGGGTTGAGCCCGGCCTCAATCATGGTCTTTCTGAACGTGGGCTCATGCAGCCTCGGTGTGCACGACGCGATGACTATCCGGTCGAGATTATTGTCGGCGATGGCCTTCTTGATCTCCTCCTGGCCCGGGTCCGAGCACGTGTAAAGGTTGGCCGTCGAGAATGCCACGCCCTCGAGGGTCGAGGCGTATTCGGTTACCGCCGCGCAGTCGAGCGAGCCAGCGATATTCATCCCACAATGACATATGAAAACACCTATTCTCGGTTCCAGAACTCTCTCACCTCCTTTCATGTATGAACGCAAGAATGTTACTGATTCCTATTCTGGGCTTCACTTCACCCATGACCATCTCTGCACATGCCAGATGGATCCTGCACTTGTCGCATGAAGTGAGCATCACTTCAGCCCCGGTCTTCTCAGCTTCCGCCAGAAGGCCCGACTGGAGCTTCTTGGACAGGCTATCGCAGTTTATCCAGAGGTTGCTGCCGCAGCAGGGCGACGCGTCCCGCGCGAATTCCAACTCCCTGACTTCAACACCGGGGAGCAGCCCGAGCAGCGTCCTCGGCTCGTCGTAGAGCCCCGAGAACCGGCCCATCCGGCAGGGGTCGTGCAAGGTGACAACGTTGACCGCGCCGGGCTCAGGTATATACGAAGCAGCCGCGGTGATCTTCCTGGCCGGCAGGGCGCTCTCGAGGCCGTACTCGTCCCGGTCGCCCTCCGTCACGGGCTCGCCGTCGTCGGCCACGTAGTCCCGCCCGCCGCTCTGCAGGGAGGACTGCCCGTTCTCCCAGGCTTCGTCCTGAGCGCCTGTCCGTAAGGGCCGTTTTGCCCTGCCGATTCCGAAGTCGGTGATGTTGGCCGACAGAAACGCCACCGTATTGACTATTTCCACCTTGCGGCCGCCGAAGAACTCCCCGTACCTGGTGGAGAGCGTGTGGAATCCCTCGGGGCATGAAACGAATACGCGCCTGGCGCCTACCCGTTCCAGGGCGGCGGCATTGAGGCGCGCGAGGCGCGAGAAGAGGTCGCGGTCGCCCGACCACAGGGCATCGTGTCCGCAGCACACCTCATCGGCCAGGACGGCCGGCGTCACCCCGGCCTCCCTGAGAAGCTCCAGAGCCGCGGTATGCGTTCCGACCATGTTGAGGTCGAATGTATTGAAAATCACGTCGAAGTACGGGGCGCATCCCACGAAGTAGATATCCTCGGCAATACGGGTATCGTCATCGGGCTCAAGGACCTCCACCCAGTCCGGGACCCAGCCGGTTCTCTTCTGCCGGCCGGGAAACCTGCTCATGATTCCCATCATCTCGCGTATGACCCCGCCGTGGGTGTGCTGGGGGAGGAGGTGCTTTTCGAGGGCCGACTCGCGCAGGCCCCTTATGAATTCAGGATAGTCCACATCCGAAGGGCAGCGCACCTTGCACGTTCCGCAGGTGAGGCAGCGCCAGATTTCGTGAAGGACCGGGTCGCGCCCATCGAGGACGGCATGCTGCACCACCGCCCGGGGCGAGTATATCTCGCCGGCTATGCCGATCGGGCAGCTGCCCGTGCACTTCGAGCAGTCGACACACATGTACGCGCGCGTGTCGAGAGCCAGGTCCTTAAGGCTTTTCTCCGATCGGGCTTTTTCCAAGTTGTTTTACCCTTTCCACGAAATCGCGCACCGAGACGGCGAACTTCTCGCCCTCGGCCGCCGACACCCACTCGAGATGGAGCCTGTCGGGCTCTATCCCGAGCATTTCCAAGAGCTTCCTTGCCTCGGCGATCTGCACCTCGGCCCGCCGGTTTCCGAAACCGTAGTGGCAGTCGCCGATATGGCAGCCCGAGACATAGACTCCGTCGGCGCCGCCCTTGAAAGCTCTCAGTATCATGCCCGGGCTCACACGGCCCGAGCACATCACCCTTATGGTCCTCACATTGGGAGGGTACTGCAGGCGCGACACGCCTGCAAGATCGGCTCCCGCGTAGGAGCACCAGTTGCAGGCGAACGCCACTATTCTCGGTTCGAAAGCGCCCATCACCTTCGGCTCCGGGCCATTAGCGCCATCTCCCTTATCAAGCCTCCCACTCGAGCAGGTAGGCATCAATCATATCGTCTATTTGTTCGTCGGTATAGTGCCTGGCTGTGATGGCGCCGGTCGGGCAATGGGCCGCGCACGTGCCGCATCCCTTGCAGAGCGCCTCGTTTATCTCGGCATAGGCCGCGCCCTCCGCCTCGACGAGGCTCGGGGCGTTGTACTCGCAGATGGCGATGCATGTCCCGCATGCCCTGCAGAGGTTCCGTGTCACCGCCGCCGTCGCGGGTTCCAGGGCGACGTAGCCCTTATTGAGGAGAGCGCCCACCTTGGCGGCCACCCCGGAGGCCTGGGAGAGGCTGTCGGGGATGTCCTTGGGGTAGGAAGCGCATCCGCAGAGGAATATGCCCTCCGTATTGGTCTCGAGGGGCCCGAGCTTGACGTGCCGCTCGAGGAAGAAGCCGTCCCGGCCGAGCGGGATTCGGAGCATCTCGCCCAGCGCGGCCGTGCCCTCCGCGGCCACCATCGGGACCGCGAGCACGGCGAGGTCGAAAGGGACCTCGACGTCGGCCCCGAGGCCACAATCGAAAACAGT
Source organism: uncultured bacterium (assembly GCA_964604955.1). Classification (GTDB taxonomy): domain Bacteria; phylum Arandabacterota; class Arandabacteria; order Arandabacterales; family JALGWA01; genus JALGWA01. The sequence continues at coordinate 16,802 of CAZSBE010000042.1, read as the reverse complement.
GAGACTGCCCGCCGCGCCGCCCCCTGCGCCATTGCTCTTGACTTTGATCACGGAATCCTCTTTGCGCCTCAGGAAGTGCCCGCCCGCCAGCCTCACTTCGCGGTAAAGCCCCTCACCGTCGCGGGTGAAGGACCGCACGTCCCGGTGGATGAAGGTGATCTCGGCGCCCTTCTTCTGGGACTCCCGGGCCTGCTTGAGCGCCACCTGGCAGCAGTAGCGCGAGCAGCCCGTGTAGCCTTCCCTTTCGCGCGAGCCCACGCACTGGATGAATGCTATGCGATAGGGCGCGCCGAATGAGCCGGTGCCCGCCAGGCGCTCCTCGAACTCAATCGAAGTAATTATGCCGGCATGTTCGCCATAGCCCAGCCTGCCCACTGGCTCGAGGCTGCGGCCTCCGGTTGCGAGCACGATGGCGCCTATCCTGAGTTCCCTGCCATTGACTCTGATTTCGAAGTTCCCCACGAAGCCCTCGATGGACTCGATCTCAGCGTCGAGCAGGACATCGACGGGAAGCGCCTCCAGCTCGGCAATCTTGGCGGCAAGCAGGTCGTCGGCCTTCCGGCCGGTGGGAAACAGCGTGTCGAGGCCCCGGAGGTTTCCGCCAAGCGATGATTCCCGTTCGGCGAGATGGACCTGGAGGCCCATTCTGGCGAGGTCTATGGCGCATTGAATCCCGGAAACGCCGCCTCCAATGACGAGAACGCTCTTCTCGGCGCGGACCACCTTTTTCTGCAGCGGAGCGAGGCTCCTTGCGCGCGATACCGCCATTCTCACGAGGTCTTTGGATTTCCGAGTGGCTTCCTCGGGCTGCTCCGAGTGTACCCAGGAGCACTGGTCCCTTATGTTGGCCATGTCGAAAAGGTACGGGTTCAGCCCCGCGCTCTGGCAGGTCTGTCTGAATATGGGCTCATGCGTCCTCGGCGTGCACGCGGCTACCACCACCCGGTTCAGGTTCCGCTTCACGATGAGGTCGGCGATCCTGGTCTGCGTGTCGTCCGAGCACGTGTAGAGATTGTCGGTGGCGTAGGCCACACCGGGAAGCCCCCTGGCGTACTCGGCCACCGACTTGCTGTCCACCACGCCGCCTATATTGCGGCCGCAGTGGCAGACGAAGACGCCGATGCGCGGTTCTTCGGCGGGGTCACCTTCGGGCAGCGGCTTGACGTCGGGATAGAACCTCGCATCCCCGACATAGGGCAGCGCCCGGGCGCTTGCCGCGGACGCCTGGGCCACCGAGTCGGGTATGTCCCTGGGCCCGGAGGCGCAGCCCGCCACGAAGATGCCGTCTCGCGTCGTGGAAACGGGGTCTCCCAGCGGGTCACGGAGATTGAAGTAGCCGTCCTCTCCGACCTCGATCGCGAGAACGTCCGCAAGCTCGGCCGTGCCGGCGCTCGGGACCATGGCGCATGTCAGGACGACCATGTCGGTGTCCACGGCGGTCGGCCTCGATGTCTCCGGGTCCTCGTACTTCAGCCTCAGCATGCCGTCCGGTTTCAGCGTGATATCGGACGGGGAGGACCTTAAGAAGGTTATGCCCGTCTCGTCCTCGCCGCGGCGGTAGTACTCCTCGAAACCGCGGCCGTAGGCCCTCACGTCCCTGTAGAAATAGAAGAAGTCGCCGATGGACTTCTCGTGGTCTTTGGCGATCATGCACTGCTTTATGGAATACACGCAGCAGACGCGCGAGCAGTACTCGCAGTAGCGCTCGTCCCTGGAACCCACGCACTGGACGAAAGCCATGGTCCGGGGAGGACTGCCGTCCGAGCGCCTCAGGACCCTTCCGCCCGTGGGGCCTGCCGCGTTGAGCATTCGCTCGAACTCGAGGCCCGTCAAGACGTCTTCGAATTCGCCGTAGCCCAGGTTCTTAAGCGGCGCGGGGTTCATCTCGTCGAAGCCCGTGGCCACCACCACGGCGCCCACGTCGAGCTCGATCACCTCATCCGCAATTGCAAAATCTATGGCCTTCCTCGGGCACTTTGCGGCGCACTTGCTGCAGACGTCCCTGAATTCGCCGCCAGCGAAGTTGAGGCAGGCCCTATCGTCGATAGTGAAGATCATGGGAGTCGATTGCGCCATCGGTATGTATATGGCATGCCTGTCCCCGAGGCCCATGTCGAACTCGTTGGGTACCGAAACGGGACAGGCCGTCTGGCATACCCCGCAGCCGATGCATTCGTGCTCGTTCACGTAGCGCGAGTGCTTGAGGACCCTGGCTCTGAAGGCCCCCGGTTCGCCCTCCAGCCCGATTACCTCGCTGTATGTGAGCATGGCTATGTTGTCATGCCGGAGGGCCTCGACCAGCAGCGGCGACTGTATGCAGATGGAGCAGTCATTCGTGGGGAAGGTCTTGTCGAGCTGCGCCATGCGCCCCCCAACCGACGGCGTGCGCTCTATGAGAAAAACCTGAGCGCCCCCGTGCGCAAGATCGAGGGCGCTCTGTATGCCTGCGACGCCGCCTCCAATTACGAGGATTCCCTTCCTTGAAAGTACCTGGGCTGGATCGGCGTTCGCGCTATTCATTCGATTCCGTTCTGGGTATAGACTAACCTCTTCTACGTGAAATCGCGATTTGAGGCATCATGAGGAAAGGGGGCTAGGCTCTGGCCTTCGAGGTCTTGCCCTTGGCCAACTCCTGACCGTAACTTCTGCCCTTCTCATATGCCTTCATATTGAGATCGATGGTCCCCCTCGGCACCGAATCCGCTATTGCCTTCCTGATCGCGTCATCACTCACGAAGTCGGTGAGCGCAGAGAGAAAGCCCAGCATGACAATATTAGCGACGATCTTCCTGCCGAGTTCCTCGGCGAACCGCGTTGCCGGTATCCTGTAGATCCTGTCGAGTTTCTGGCCCTCGACCAGCGATACCAGGTCCTCATCCAGGAGCATAATGCCGTCGGAGGTGAGATTCTCCCTGAACTTGGTGTAACCCTCCTGTGACATGCCGACCATGACGTTGGGAACGATCACGTAAGGGTAATAGACCGGGCCGGCGCAGATGATGACCTGCGAACTCGACGCGCCGCCTCTCGCCTCAGGGCCGTAGGACTGGGTCATCGTGGCGTTCTTGCCATCGTAAACCGCGGCGGCTCTTCCCAGGATGTAACCCAGCACAGCCATGCCCTGGCCGCCGAAACCCGTAAACCTGACTTCGTCTCTCTTTGGTTTAGCCGCCGGCATTACTTTCCTCCTAATTGCCTTGAAACATTCTCAGTCACGTAGTCCCTGTAGCAAGGTCTGTCGGTGTCAAGGAACTTGCCCACGATTATCTTGCCGCCCATGTCGATATTGGCGTCCTTGGGGTCGGCGCCGTGCTGGATGATGCTGTTGGCATGGTAGTACTTGAGGACGTCAAGGCCGGTGCCGAGCCGGTTCTTGCGGGCGTAAGCGGTCGGGCACGGGGAGATGATCTCTATCACCCTGAACCCCTTCTTGTTGAGGGCCTCCTGGAAGGACCTCTTGAGCCGCCTCATGTGAAGCGCCGTCCATCTTGCCACGTAGTTGGCGCCGCTCGCCACGGCCAGGTAGGGTATGTTGAACGGGTATTCGAAAGAACCGTAGGGAGCGGTAGTGGCCTTGGCGGTGATGGGCGTCGTGGGACCCGCCTGGCCGCCTGTCATGCCATACGTGAAGTTGTTCACGCAGACACAGAGTATGTCCATGTTCCTTCTGGCCGCATGGATGAAGTGGTTCCCGCCGATGGCGACCAGGTCACCGTCGCCGGAGTAGACGACGACCTTGAGCTCGGGATTGGCGAGGGCAAGCCCGGTGGCAAAGGGGATCGCCCGGCCGTGCGTCGTATGGAACGAGTCGAAGTTCAGGTAGCCGGCCACGCGGCCCGTGCAACCGATGCCGGACACGACCGCCATTCTCTTGGGGTCTATGCCGGTCTCGACCGTGGCCATGATGAAGCAGGTGAGCGTCGTCCCGAGACCGCAACTGGAGCACCAGATATGCGGCATGCGGTCTTCCCGGAGGAAGCGGGACATTGGATGCTTATCCATGTCCATGGGATCTACTGTGGTCACCATATCGGGTCTTGTCATTTCACCGCCTCCTTCAGCACCGCCAGGATGTCGGCCGGATTGTGTATGTCACCGCCGGCATGGGGAACCAGGTAGGTCTTGGCGTTCCCGCAAGCGCATCTTTCGACTTCGTAGTATATCTGGCCGAAGTTGAGCTCGACCATTACCAGCGCCTTGACCTTCTTGGCCAGCTCGCGTATCTGCCGTTCCGGGAATGGCCAGACGGTCACGAGTCTGTACATGCCGACTTTGAGGCCGGCTTCCCTGGCCATGTCCAGGGCGCGGTAACAGGTACGCGACGATATGCCGTAAGAGACGATGACAGCATCGGCGCCCTCGATGTCAATCTCCTCGACTTCGATTATCTTGTCGCGGTTGTTATTTACCTTGTCGATGAGATGCCGGACCATGACGTCCTGGGCCTGTGCGTTGATCACGGGATAACCGCGATCGTCGTGCGTCAGGCCCGTAATGTGGATGTTGTAGCCGTCGCCGGCCTTTATCATGTCCGGTATCCCGTCCTTGGCCGGCTCGAAAGGCAGGTACTCGCCGGGCTTCTTCTTGGTGTATCTTCTCGTGACCTCGGGCATCTTGTCCGCCGGCGGAATGATCACCTTCTCGGTCATGTGGCCGACGCACTCATCGCTCATGACGAGGACGGGCATCCTGTACTGCTCCGCGAGGGCGAAAGCCTTGTAGGTGTGGTCGAACATCTCCTGCGGCGAGCTGGGAGCCAGGGCGATGACCTCGTAATCGCCGTGCGAACCCCAGCGCGCCTGCATCATGTCGGCCTGCCCGACGAGCGTCGGAAGTCCCGTCGAGGGACCGCCGCGCTGGATGTTTACAAGCACGGTGGGGGTCTCGAGCACGATCCCCAGGCCGAAGTTCTCCATCATCAGGCTGAACCCCGGTCCGGAAGTGCAGGTCATGGATTTCCAGCCGCCCCATGCCGCGCCCAGGATGACATTCATCGACGCGAGTTCGTCTTCCATCTGGATATATATGCCGCCGACCTCGGGCAGCCTCTCCGACATCCTCTCGGCGATCTCCGAAGATGGAGTGATCGGGTAGCCTCCGAAGAACTTGCAGCCTGCTGCCATTGCGCCTTCGGCACAAGCATGGTCTCCGTTCAAGAAGTGCTCGCCGGTCAGCACTCTCCTATCTTCACCCAATTCTTACACCTCCGGTTTTTGCGTTGCTTTTTCTTCTTCAATGAGTTCAGCGTATATGGCAAACTCGGGACAGATGAGCTCACAGAGCCCGCAGGCCACGCAATCTTCAGGCCTCGCGGCGACAGGAGGGTGGTAGCCCTTCTTGTTGAACTCCTCGGACAGATCGAGCACGTCCCTGGGGCAGTACTCAACGCAGAATCCGCATCCCTTACACCGTTCCTTGATTACGTAGATTTGCCCGTGCGGGACCTTGATATCGTCGGCATCGAGCGGTTTTCTCCAGAACTCCACGCTAGAATACCCCCGTAGTTAATTACCCCTAGGAAATCCCTGGAATATCCCCTGAAAGATACACAGAATCCTATGGAAAATCAATCCCACAAACGATAGCATAGGGGTCTGGGGTGTGCAAGCGATAATTGGGCCCCTCCTGCATGCGGCAAAGGGGCGGCCACGGGGCCCTGACAGGGGGTATAAGATGCTTCGGAACTCGATGAAAACATGGGCTATGCGGCTCTGCCCGGCCGTCGTCACTTTTGTGCTTCTCGCCTCTGGAGCGCACGCCGGCGAGGCCCGTTTCACGTTCGCGGTGCTCGGCGACAGGACAGGCGGAGCGAGGGCCGGGGTCTATGAGAGCATTGTATCGGAAATCGCCTTTTTCGATCCCGACTTCGTCATTACAGTCGGGGACCACATACAGGGATATACCTTCGAGAGGCAGGAAATCGAGCGGGAATGGGACGAGTTTATGGACATCATGGAGTCTTCCGGCCTCAAGTACTATCTGACGCCGGGCAATCACGATATCTGGGACGACCAGAGTGAGGAGATCTACAGGGACCGCGTGGGCTACACGGACAAGGCCTTCAAGGTCGAAAACACGCGCTTCATAATCCTGGACGTATCCATGGATAACGGCTTCGAAGACATATCCGAGGACCAGGTCAAATGGATCACGAAGGAGCTGGAGAAGTCTGAAGACGCGGCCCACACCCTGGTCTTTCTTCACAAGCCCTTCTGGTGCGAGGACTTCTCATTTGGCCGGGAGAGCCGGCTCCACGAAATGTTCCTCGAACACGGCGTGACCGCGGTATTCAGCGGGCACTACCACCGCTACTTCTATACCGAGCGGGACGGCATACGCTATTATGGCGTGGGTTCATCCGGCGGGAGCATGTGGTCGAGCGAGCGGGAGGGCGCCTTCTATTGCTATATGCTCTGCCAGGTGGCGGGCGATTCGCTCCGAGTCGAGCTCATGGAGCCCGGCTCCTTCCGGCCGGTCGACTCGGTCACCATGGAGGGGGTGATGGACCTGACGAGGTTCAGAAGGGAGTCGGTGGAGCTTTCCGAGATACGCGTCGACGGCACATCACTCGAAGGCGCGGCGAAAGTCCTGGTCACCATAACCAACACCGGCGAGAACACGCTTAGAGACACCGCCCGCTGGGACCTGAGGCCCGGCTGGACGGTGGAGCCCGAGATGGACTACATTGAGGTCCCGCCGGGCGAGGTGGGCCAGCTGACGGCGATCGTGTCAGCCGACGGGCTCCTGTTTCCGGTTCCCTCACTCCGCATAAACATGCCTTATCGCGACGAGGAGCCCATCGAGATAGTGGAATACCTCAATGTCAGGAGGACCGATCGTGCCGTCCGGCTGGCCGCGGCGCCGGCCATCGACGGCCTCCTCACAGATCAGGTCTGGCAGGCCGTTACGCCCGAGACGGAGTACTTCGGCTGGAGGGGCGGTGAGACCGCCGGCGACCCCACTTCGGTACGGGTGGGTTATGACGACAGTAACCTCTATGTCGGGGTCAGTTGCAGGGACGCCGAGCCCGACAGCATAAGGGCGACGATATTCGAGCGCGACGGCTTCGTGGGCAGCGACGACCACGTCGGCATCCTCCTTCAACCGGACAGGCAAGCGGAGGTCTTCTACGAGATTCTGGTCAACCCCAAAGGGGCGGTCTTCGACCGCGAAGTGGAGATAAACCCCTACGGCTCCTATGTGATGCATCCGCGGTGGAACTGCTCGGCCGAGGCGGCGGCGCGGGTGACGGAGGGTGGGTGGACGGCCGAGCTCAAGATACCTCTCGCCGATTTGGGCCGCGCCGGTCCCGGTTCGGAATGGGGCTTCAATTTCCAGAGAGCCCACGTCCGCCAGGAGACCGTCTCCAATTTCCAGGCTCCCGTGAGCTTCAGCTCGTCCACCATGGGCATCCTCCAGTTCGAATAACGCGGGGGTTGACAATGGGGTGCGGGTGCGATACGATTTCCAACTGGTGTACGGTGCAGTACGCCTTCCTTGAGTAACAGTAACTTAAGCGATCGGAGCCACGGAAGGTAAAGGTATGCCCTTGTCACGCGGTATCGTCCAGGTTTACACGGGAGAAGGTAAGGGGAAGACCACGGCCTCGCTGGGCCAGGCCCTCAGGGCCTGCGGCCACGGCTTCAGGGTTCTCATGATCCAGTTCATGAAGGGCTCGAAGAACTACGGGGAACTTCTGAGCTCCGAATCCGTGCCGGGTCTCGAGATAGTCCAGAAGGGCCTGCCCACGTTTGTGAAGAAGGGCGAGCCCTCGGACGAGGACCTCCGCCTTGCAGCGGAGGGTATGGACCTGGCGAGGAAGGCCGTACGCGCCGCGGAGCACGATATCCTCATACTCGATGAGATAAACTGCGCGGTGGACTACGGCCTGGTCGACCTGAACGAAGTGCTGGAGCTCATCGCCGAGAAGCCCGAGGGCATGGAACTGATCCTGACGGGGAGGTACGCGCCCAGGGAGCTGGTCGAGCTCGCCGACCTCGTCACCGAGATGAGGGAAGTGAAGCATCACTATAACAACGGCGTCCAGATGAGAGAGGGAATAGAGTTCTAGGAAGCGCGCATATGAAGACCGTTAAAGAATTGCTGTCCGAGTTCGCCCGGGGGAACAGGCGGGCCCTGTCGCGGATAATCAGCCGCGTGGAGAACCGGCAGGAAGGGTTCGACGAGATTATGGATTCCGTCTATCCGCGGACGGGGAGGGCTTACCGCGTGGGCATTACGGGGCCTCCCGGCGCTGGAAAGAGCACCATGGTATCGAGGCTGGTGCAGGAGGCGCGCAAGGAGGAAAAGCAGGTCGGTGTCATCGCGGTCGACCCGACGAGCCCGTTCACCGGCGGCGCGCTCTTAGGCGACAGGATAAGAATGCAGGACATCGGCGGAGACCCCGGCGTATTCGTCCGCAGCATGGCCACGAGAGGGTCGCTGGGCGGGCTGGCCGCGGCGGCCACCGACGTGGCCGACGTCATGGACGCGTTCGGTATGGACCTCATAGTCACCGAAACCGTAGGCGTCGGCCAGTGCGAGCTCGACATCGCCGAGGCCTGTTATACCACGGTGGTAGTTCTCGTCCCCGAGTCGGGTGACGCCGTCCAGGCCATGAAGGCGGGGCTCATGGAGATCGCCGACATTCTCGTCATGAACAAGAGCGACAGGGAGGGCGCGGACAGGATGGCCCGGGAGATAAGGGCCATGCTGGAGATGAGGGGCGAGCGAAACGGCTGGGAGCCGCCCGTGCTCCAGGCCAAGGCCGCGCTGGGTGAGGGGATAGCCGAGGTCTACGGAGAGATCCTCAGGCACGCGGATTTTCTGGCCGAGTCGGGGCTCCTCGTGAAGCACCGCCGCACCAATGTGGAGCACGAGATAAGAGACCTCATAGAAGAGCATCTGCACGAGGGTTTCTGGAGCGAGGATGTCGTCGCCCGGCTCAAGGCGGCGGTAGAGGACGTGATGAACAACAAGATGACTCCCAGGCAGGCATCCCGTGACATACTGTCTGCCTCCGGCAAGTAGAAGACGGGAGGGGTGGCAATGTTCGACAAGGAAGACCTGAAGAAGTTCGCAGGAGACAGAGAGAAGTGGGAAGAGAAGTTCTCCGAGTCGGGGCTCCCTTACGAGGCGACCAATCCCTCGGGCAGGGAAATCAGACCGCTCTACGGGCCAGCCGATATCGGTTCACTTGATTACGCGACAGACCTCGGCTTTCCGGGCGAGTACCCCTATACACGGGGCGTCAGGACGACCATGTACCGGGGACGCCTCTGGACGATGAGGCAGTTCTCGGGCTTCGGGTCGGCGCGGGATTCCAATGAGCGTTACCACTTCCTCCTTGGCAGAGGGCAGACCGGGCTGTCTGTGGCCTTCGACATGCCCACCATCATGGGGTACGATTCGGACCACCCGCGCTCCCTCGGCGAGGTCGGGATGTGCGGCGTCGCGATCGATTCGCTCAAGGATATGGAAGTGCTCTTCGACAGGATCCCGCTCGACAGGGTCTCCACGTCGATGACCATAAATGCTCCCGCGTCGATGCTGCTCGCATTCTACATATGCGTGGGAGAGAAGCAGGGCGTCGCGTCCGAGAAACTCCAGGGCACCATTCAGAACGACATTCTGAAGGAGTATATCGCCCAGAAGTCATGGATATTCCCTCCCGAGCCTTCGGTGAGGATCATCACGGACATCTTCGCCTTCTGCGCCGACCACGTGCCCAGGTGGAACACCATATCGATCAGCGGCTATCACATCAGGGAGGCGGGCTCGACCGCCGCCCAGGAGCTGGCATTCACCCTGGCCGACGGCTTCGCATACGTGGAGGCCGGCATAGCAGCAGGTCTGGACGTCGACGTTTTCGCTCCGCGGCTCTCCTTCTTCTTCAATTCGCACCTGGACTTCTTCGAGGAGATCGCCAAGTACCGGGCGGCCCGCCGGATATGGGCGCGGCGCATGAGGGACAAGTACGGCGCAAGGAATCCCGAGTCGCTCCTGGTCCGGTTCCATACGCAGACGGCCGGCTGCACGCTCACGGCCCAGCAGCCCGAGAACAACATCGTCCGGACCGCTTATGAAGCCATGGCGGCGGCGCTCGGCGGGACGCAGTCGTTGCACACCAACTCGATGGACGAGACGCTCGCGCTGCCCACTGAGAAGGCCGTGCAGATAGCGCTCCGCACGCAGCAGATACTGGCGTGCGAGACGGGAGTGGCCAACACCATAGACCCGCTCGCGGGGTCCTACTACGTGGAGTACCTCACGAACAAACTCGAGCAGGAGGCGGAGGAGTACTTCAGGAAAGTCGAGGACCTGGGAGGCGTCGTGAAGGCCATAGACCGCGGTTTCTTCCAGAAGGAGATCTCCGACGCGGCTTACCGCTACCAGAGGGAGATCGAGAAGAAGACCAAGATAGTCGTAGGCGTAAACGACTATGTAATAGAGGGCGAGAAGATCGAGATAGACCTTCTCAAGATCGATCCCAATGTGGAAGGAGACCAGGCGAAGGCGCTTGAGAAACTCCGGGCCGGGCGCGACAACGACGCCGCCCGCAGGGCTCTCGGCGCCCTCAAGGCGGCCGCCGAGGGCACGGAAAACCTGATGCCCCGGATTCTTGAGTGCTCGAGGGTGTACTGCACGCTTGGAGAGATGATAGATACGCTTAAGACCGTATTCGGAGAATACAAGGAGCCCATAATCTTCTAGGGCACGTTCTGGAGGCGGAAATGGACAGGAAGATAAGAGTTCTGATCGGCAAGCCCGGACTCGACGGTCATGACCGCGGCGCGAAGGTCGTGGCCAGCGCCTTGAGGGACGCGGGGATGGAGGTCATTTATACCGGACTCCACCAGACGCCGGAGATGATTGTGGAGGCGGCGATCCAGGAGGACGTGGATGTGGTCGGGCTCAGTATTCTCTCGGGCGCACACATGACGCTGTTCCCGAAGATAATCGCCATGCTGGGCGAACGGGGCGCTGAGGACATAATGGTCATCGGGGGCGGCATCATACCCGAGGACGACGCCGCAGAACTTGCCAGGCAGGGCGTGGCGGCGATTTTCACCCCGGGCGCCCCCACAACGGAGATCGTGGATTTTATCAAGAAAGAAATAGCTTCGCGTTGATCATGTACACAAGAACCTTCTAACGTATCGTCCTGCATCGCCGGGAGACACCCAGGAGGGGAGTATGGAGCTTTCTGAAGAGCACAGAATGATAAGGAAGATGGTAAGGGAGTTTGCGCTGGGCGAGGTCAAACCCGTTGCCAGGGAACTCGACGAGACCGGGGAGGTCAACTGGGACCTCTATAATAAGATGGCCGGGCTGGGTCTCCTGGGCATGCCCTTCCCGGAGGAGTGGGGTGGAGGCGACACCGACACGCTGGGATACACAATCGGCGTGGAGGAAATATCGAGAGTCTGCGGCTCGACCGGGCTGAGCATGGCGGCGCACACTTCGCTGGGGACATATCCCATCTATGAATTCGGGACGGACGAGCAGAAGAAGAAATACGTTCCCGACCTGGCAAGCGGCAAGAAGTTCGGCGGGTTCGGGTTGACCGAGCCGGGAGCGGGTTCGGATGCCGGCGGCACGCAGACGACGGCGGTGAGGGACGGCGACCATTACGTACTCAACGGAACCAAGTGTTTCATAACGGGCGCCGGTATCGGCGAGGTCTTCGTCGCCACCGCGGCGACCGATAAGGATGCCGGCACGAGGGGCATCACGGCCTTCATAGTCGAGAAGAGCATGCCCGGATTCAAGGCCGGCAAGAAGGAGAACAAGCTGGGCTGCCGCGGCTCGGACACAGGGGAGCTCATATTCGAGGACTGCAGGGTGCCGCTGGAGAACATGCTCGGCGAGGAGAACCAGGGATTCAAGATATTCCTCCACACCCTGGACGGAGGCCGCATATCCATCGGAGCGATGGCGCTCGGCATCGCCCAGGGCGCTCTCGATGCGAGCATAGAATACGCCAGGGGGCGCAAGCAGTTCGGCAGGCCCATCGGCAAGTTCGGAGCTATCTATGACATGATTGCCCAGATGGCCACAGAGATCGAGGCCGCCCGGCTGCTGGTCTACGATTCCGCAATCAAGAAGGACAGGGGCGAGTCCTATTCCATCCCGTCCGCCATGGCCAAACTGTATGCCTCGGAGGTAGCGATGAGGGCCACGAGAACGGCCATTCAGATCCACGGCGGTTACGGCTACATGAAGGACTACGATGTCGAGAGGTTCTGGAGGGACGCCAAGATAACCACCATAGGAGAGGGAACGTCGGAGATCCAGCGGCTGGTGATCGGCCGCCACCTTCTGGGCAGATAGCCGACGCCGGGGGTATGACATGAATGGTCTCGAGAGAGTAAAGGCTACGTTCAGGCGCAAGCAAGTCGACAGGCTCCCGTTCTACCCCATCGTCAGCGGCCTCGCCGCTGATCTGGTGGGGATATCCACCGCCGATTATTACAGGGACCTCGGCAACATGGCGGACGCCCAGCTCAGGCTCTACGAGGAGCTCAAGCAGGATGTCGTGGTGATGATGTCGGACCTCTTCATGGAAGTGGACGCCATGGGGGCCGATGTCGAGTTTCCGGACGATGAAGTCCCCAGGCTCAAGTCCTATCTCCTCAAGGACAAGGCGGCCCTGGGGTCGCTCGCCATGCCCGAGCCCGGAAAGAGCGGAAGGCTCCCGGCGTATGTCGAGGCGTGCAGGAAAGCCGCGGGAGCGGTGACGGAGAGTGCCGTGGGCGGAGTGATCTGCGGGCCCTGGACGCTGGCCACGAACCTCAGGGGGGCGCAGCAGCTCATCATGGATACGGTCGAGGACCCGGAGTTCGTGCACGAGCTCATGAGGTTCACGAGCGGAATTACGAAGTCCTTCGGTGAGGCCGTTGCGGGAGCGCGCGTGGGTCTGAGCCTGAGCGAGGCACCCGCTTCTCTAAGTCTAATATCCCCAAAGATTTTCAAGGCTTTCGTACTACCTTACTTGAAGGAGATAGTCGCCCATTTCGGCGGGAAGAGGACGGCCGTGACGCTTCACATCTGCGGCTTCATAGACCCTATCATGGAGGACATAGTCTCGTCGGGAGCCATCGCCGTGAGCATGGACCAGCCCTCGTCGCTCGAGAAGATGCTCGCCGCCTGCGGCACCAAATGCGTCGTGATCGGCAATGTCTCCACGGGTGTTTTCATCGACGGAACGAGAGAGGACATAGAGCGGGAAGTAAGGCGTTGTCTTGATGTCGGGAAGGAGAGAGGAGGTTACATTCTTTGCACGGGTTGCGAGATCTCTCCCAAGGGAGGTTTAGATAGAGTGAAGATGTTCTGCGAACTCGCCGCTTCCATGGGCGGGTTCGAGTAAGAGCGAAAGGAGTTGGAGGAAAACATGGCAGATCCAAAAGACATCGTAATAGTCGGGGCGGCGAGAACAGCGACGGGAGGATTCCTCGGGTCGCTGGCGAGTGTTCCTGCGCCCGTGCTCGGCGCCACGGCGATCAGGGCCGCCGTCGAGAGGGCGGGAATAAAACCTGAAGACGTGGATGAGGTGATTATGGGTAACGTGGTGGGCGCCGGCCTGGGGCAGAACCCGGCGCGCCAGGCCGCCATCAAGGGAGGCATACCCGACTCGGTGGGATCCACCACCATAAACAAGGTCTGCGGCTCGGGCCTGAAGGCCGTGGTCTTCGCGTCGCAGGCCATCAAGGCGGGTGACCATGCGTGCATCGTCGCGGGCGGCATGGAGAGCATGAGCAACTGTCCTTACATGCTTGCCAAGGCGAGGACGGGATACAGGCTGGGCGACGGCAAGCTCATCGACTCGATGGTGCACGACGGGCTATGGTGCGCTTTTGAGGACTTCCACATGGGAAACACCGGCGAGCTGGTCGCCGAGAAATACAAGATATCCCGCGAGGCGATTGACGAGTACGCATACAACAGCCACCGGAAGGCGGTTGCCGCCATGGAGGGCGGGAAGTTCGCGGACGAGATAACTCCGGTCCAGGTCCCCCAGCGCAAGGGCGACCCGGTCATCTTCGAGGTCGATGAGGGGCCGCGCAAGGACACCAGCGCCGAGAAGCTGGGCAAGCTCCGGCCCGCGTTCAAGAAGGACGGCGTCGTCACGGCGGGGAACGCGCCCAGCGTGAACGACGGCGGCTCGGCCGTCGTGGTCATGTCGAGGGAGAGGGCCCGGGAACTCGGCTCCAAGCCGATCGCCAGGGTCACCGGCTATGCCACCGGGGGCACCGAGCCCAAGTGGGTGATGATGGCGCCGGTGCAGGCCGTCGAGAACCTTCTCAAGGTCACTGACTACAAGATAGGGGACTTCGATCTTATCGAGCTCAATGAGGCCTTCGCGGTCCAGGCGATGGCAGTCATACAGGAGCTCGGTTTCGACCCCGCGAAAGTGAACGTGAACGGCGGCGGCGTGGCGCTCGGTCATGCCATCGGTTCGACGGGTTCGAGAATACTGGTAACGCTTCTCTACGCGCTGAAGGACAGAGGGCTCAAGACCGGTCTCGCCACGCTGTGCCTCGGGGGCGGCAACGCTGTCGCGCTGGCAGTCGAGCTGGAATAGGAGGTAGGAGATGGAATTCAAGAAGGTAGGAGTAGTCGGCGCCGGGACCATGGGGAACGGTATCGCCCACGTGTTCGCGACCAGCGGCTATGACGTGCTGCTTATGGACGTCGAGGAGAGCTTCGTCGACCGCGCCATCAGCGTGATCACCAAGAACCTGGACCGCATGATAAAGAAAGAGAAGATCACAGAGGCCGACAAGCAGGCGACCCTCTCGAAGATCAAGAAGACCGTGAAGCTCTCCGACCTGGCCGATTGCGACATCGTGGTAGAGGCGGCCACGGAGGCGTTCGCGCTCAAGCAGAAGATATTCGGCGATCTCGACGCGATCTGCAAGGAAGGGACGATACTCGCTACCAACACCTCTTCGATTTCGATTACGGAGATCGGCGCGGCCGTGAAGTGTCCCGACAAGGTCATAGGGATGCATTTCATGAACCCGGTTCCCATGATGAAACTCGTCGAGGTGGTGCGGGGCGTCGCCACGTCGGACGACACCTACAATGCCGTGATGGACCTTGCCACCAAGATCGGCAAGACCCCCGTCGGCGTTAACGACTATCCGGGCTTCGTGGCCAACCGCCTGCTCATGCCCATGATTAACGAGGCCTGCTATGCCGTGATGGAAGGAGTCGCGACCAAGGAGTCCATAGACACAGTCATGAGGCTCGGTATGGCGCACCCCATGGGGCCGCTCGCGCTTGCGGACCTGATCGGCCTGGACGTGTGCCTGGCCATCATGGAGGTCCTCTACGCGGGCTTCGCCGATTCGAAGTACAGGCCGTGTCCCCTTCTTAGAAACATGGTGAGGGCCGGCTATCTCGGAAGGAAGTCCAGGCGGGGCTTCTACGAATACGAATAACGACTGACCGCTGACCGACAAGGGGCGACTCCCCGGGGGGAGCCGCCCCTTTTTGTTTTACCGATCCTGCTGTTACGGCTATGTCATGCCCACCGCTCAGGCCTGAGGGCATTCTGCGCCCCCAGGTGTTTGCGGACGGTGGCGCCTCTAGGCCTCCGACGGCGGCGGCATCTCGTCGTCTTCGGGAGGCTCTATCATCAACTTGGGCGTCGAGTTCTCCTCCGCGAAAGTATCGGATTCAGTGAGATACACACAGTAGGGATGCACGCCCCTGGTCGCGTCGGAAGCGACGGGAAGCGTCGTCTCCGCGCCGGCGTCCAGGTGGATGAACCTGCTCTCGAAGATAGTGGCCGAGTCGTCTATCGGCACGATGATGGTCACGCTTTCGCCGCTTGAGTTCATGAAAGTGACTTCTTCATCCCTCAGGATGTATACCTCGGGGTCGCCCAGCTTGTGGGCGCCCGCCGGGACCGAGTGCCCGCCCGACTGCGTTACCTTGCTGTCACTGCTGATGTTCACTTCGAGAACGAGTCCTGCCATCTTGCCCTCCTCCTTCGCCGGTTCCTGTTTATTCTTTGTGTAATCATCCCCGCTTTCGGGTAAGTCCTCGCTTCTTGACGGCTCTGCTCTCATCCTCTATTACCCTCCTTCCCGATCTCGCTCCAGGTAAGCCCTGACATCGGGGATTCTCCTGAAGCGCTCATCGGCGACCACTCCCCTGAACCGGGGAGACTTGACGATATACTCAGGCGGGAGGCCCTCGGAGATGGCCCGTGCGATCCACTCCAGGGCCAGGTCGCGCTCGCCGAGACACTCGTAAACCTCTGCTACGCGGAACTCCGTCGCGGGGTCGGTGATGCTCAACGCCGCCCCCGTCTCAATAAGCTCCCTGGCCTCGCCCGTTCTGCCCAACTCGGCGTAGTAGCTGGCCAGGTCGGTCACTATGTCGACCTCGTCGGGCTGATCGGCCAGCTCCTTCTCCGCGAGCAGCGCGGTGTGCTCGAGAAGCACCAGCGCGGTGTCCCGTTTGCCCGGAATCCAGTAATAGCTCTCCGCCAGGCTCCCCCAGACCGTGTACCAGGCATCCGGATTCATCTGGAGGGCCTTCTCGTACATCTCGGCAGCGGCTGCGAAGCGCGTATCGTAGAAGTAGAGAGTCCCGAGGTTGGCGTATGTGTGATAGTCCGGTTTGATTGCGAGGGAGCGCTCGAGGATCTGGATGGCCTCCGCCTGGTTTCCGGCTGCATCATGCGCCGCGGCGAGACCGCCCAGAAACCAGGTGTTCTGGGGCGCGAGCTCGAGAGATCTTTCATAGAACTCAATGGCCTGCGGAAACATGCCCGCCCTGTAGTAGAA
>CAZSBE010000041.1:0-24861 GCA_964604955.1 uncultured bacterium | reverse complement strand
TCCTTCAGGGACTCCTCCTGGTCGGACTCATCGTGTTCCTGTCGGTCAACGTCAGGTCCTCGATAATCGTCATGCTCGCAATACCCGTATCCATACTCATAGGCATCGGCTTCGTCGATCTCACCGGGTACGGGCTTCAGCAGATGTCCATCGCCGGGCTGGTCATCGCTCTGGGGCTCCTCGTTGACAACGCCATCGTTGTAACCGAAAACGTGTCGCGCTTCATAAGGCTTGGCTACGAACCACGGGAGGCGGCCATCAAGGGAACCAGCCAGATCGCCTGGGCCGTCGTGAGCTCGACGGCGACCACGGTGCTGGCGTTCATACCCATAATGATGATGCGCGACGTCACGGGAGACTTCATAAGGAGCATGCCCGCGACCGTCGTCTATACGCTCCTGGCGTCGCTCCTCATGTCGCTGACCCTGACTCCGTATCTGGCGAGCAGGTTCATCCGGGCGGAGCACGCCGCGAAGCAGAGCCGCGTGCGAAGGATGCTCAACGGCTTCATTGAAACGCGTTACAGGAAGGCCCTCGACTACGCGCTGTCGCATCCCAAACGCACCATCGCCCTGGCCCTGGGCATATTCGTGGGAAGCCTCGCCCTCTTCCCGGTGGTCGGCGTGTCCTATTTCCCGAAGGCGGAGAAGGCGCAGTTCTTAATCAACGTGGACTCGCCCGAGGGGACGAGCATGGCGAAGACGGACGAAATCGCGCGGCACGTCGAGTCGATTCTCGCCGCCTACCCCGAAGTAAGGCACTACACCACCAACCTGGGGCACGGCAACCCGAGGCTCTATTACAATATGTTCCCCAAGCGCGAGGCCAGCAATCATGCTCAAATCTACGTGGAGCTCGCGAAAGACGACATGAAGGAAATGCAGCGCATGGTGGCGGGACTGAGGAACCGCTTCGCAGATTACCCGGGCGTCAAGATCGAGATCAAGGAGTTCGAGCAGGGTCCGCCGGTGGAGGCTCCGATAGCCATCCGCATTCTCGGTGAGAACCTGGACGTGCTCAGGGGGGTGGCGCGCGACGTTGAAGCCATGATGGCCTCCGCGCCGGGCGCGATGAACATAGTAAACCCGCTCGGCACGTCCCGTATAGACCTGCACGTCGACGTCAACCGCGCCAAGGCCGGACTGCTCGGAGTCAATCTCGTGGACATCGACAGAACCGTGCGGGCAAGCATAGCCGGGCTCCCCATCACCAGGTACAGGGACCCCGAAGGCAGGGAATACGACATCGTCGCCCGCCTCCCCGTGGGCAATGACCCGAAGCTCAGGGACTTCGACAGGATATTCGTGACGTCGGTAACGGGCGCGCAGGTGCCGCTGAAGCAGGTGGCCAACATCGAATTCAGGGCCGCGACCATGGCCGTCGAGCACTTCAATCTCGAGCGAAGCGTGACGCTCACGGCCGACGTCCAGCGCTCATCGTCGGTGGACCGGGCGACCCGGCACATCGTAGACGGACTCGACGCCTACGACTGGCCCAAGGGCTATAAGTACTATATAGCCGGCGAGCTCGAAAGCAGGGAGGAGTCCTTCGGGGGCATGTCGAGGGCCGTGGTCATCGCGCTCATCGCGATTCTGGCCGTGCTCGTGTTGCAGTTCAGATCATACACCCAGCCGCTTATCGTGTTCGCCGCCGTACCCCTCGCCATAGTCGGCTCCATTCTGGCACTTCTCATAACGCGCAATACCTTTTCATTTACCGCCTTCATAGGCATTACCAGCCTGGTTGGAATCGTGATCAACAACTCCATCATCCTCGTGGATTACACCAACCAGCTCCGCAGGGACGGCCTGGACCTCGTCGCCGCACTCAAAGAAGCGGGCGAGACGCGGTTCATCCCGATCGTTCTCACAACTGCCACGACTGTAGCCGGCCTCCTTCCGCTCACCCTGGGCGGGGGCACTATGTGGGCGCCCATGGGGTGGGCCATAATCGGCGGTCTCATCGTCTCCACGGGCCTCACCCTCATCGTCGTGCCGGTGCTCTTCGAGTTCTTCACCCGCCGGAAGAGGGCCGATTCGACTCTGCGCTGAGGCTTGAAAATCCTCATGATCTCTGGTATAATCTGACGTCCAGTTCGAAGCAGAGGCGGAGCGCTCGATCTGAGGGGAACCCCGATGAAGACATGTCATCTCGCAGTCATCTTGCTCGCAGTCCTGACGGTGACAGCCCGGGCTTCGCTCCCCAACCCGCCCGATACGCTGTGGGCGATGACTTATGACGCCGGGGACATCGAGAAGGCCTACAGGGCCCGGACGACGGCCGACGGGGGCTTCATCATCTGCGGGTCCACGCGCTCACCCGGCCCGGGTGACACAGACGCTTACCTGGTGAGGACGGGCCCGGCGGGCGAATTGATCTGGGCCGCGAATTACGGCGGGGCCAATACGGAGGAGGTTTACGACGTCGTTCAAACCCGTGACGGAGGATACGCGGCGGTCGGATACACCTCGACCAACACGGCCGGCTACTTCGATGTCTACTTTCTGAGGACAGACGCCGACGGCGATACGTTGTGGACGAAGACCTACGGGGGGATCGATTACGACTACGGTTACGCCGTCGAGGAGACTCCCGACGGCGGATTCATAATCGCCGGCCGGACCTCGTCATTCGGAAAGGGCTGGAGGTCGACCTACTTCATAAGAACGGACGCCGATGGGGACACTCTTTGGACAAGGGCCCACGGCGGCCGGGGCAAGGATGAGGCATACTCCGTGCTGGCCCTCTCCGACGGGGGATACGTTTCGGCCGGGTACACCGAATCCTACGGCGCCGGCGGCCAGGACGTCTGGTTCCTCAGGCTGGACGCGGCCGGAGACACCGTCTGGACACGCACCTACGGCGGAGAGCTCGACGAGCGCGGCGAGGACGTGAGGCGAACTGCGGACAGAGGCTTCATAATCGCGGGCTGTTCCAATTCCTTCAATCCTCCTCTCCAAGACATGTACATTCTGAAGATCGATGCGGCCGGAGACACGCTGTGGACGCGGACATACGGCGGAGCGGCGATGGACCATGCGTTCTCCGCCAGCCAGACTCTGGACGGCGGCTTCGTCGTGGCCGGGTATACCGATTCCTTCGGGGCCGGCGTGCGCGACGCATACGTGGTGCGATGCGATGCCGCCGGCGACACGCTGTGGACCAAGACCCTGGGAGGCGCGAGCACCGATTATGGCTACTCCGCCGAGCAGATCGCAGGCGGCGGATACATGGTATGCGGCTGGACCCTGTCACTGGGCACGGGTACGGGTGATGCCTTCCTCGCGGCACTGGCTCCGGCCGGCGGGTGTCCTCATATACAGGAGGTTTCCGACGTGCCGTCGGACGACGGCGGGTATGTTGAGATATCCTGGCTTCCCAGCTTCTACGACAGCCCCCTGCTGGAGGGCGGCACAGTGCGTTACAAGATATGGCGTGAGGTCAACCAGCCCGTGATTGATTTCGGCGCGTCCGATGCGGATGAACATGATGCCGCGCGCCGGCCGGCGGACCGCCGAGAGCTCACCGAGCAGGGGGCTCTGTGGGAGCTCATCGCTCAGGTACCCGCAATAGCCGGCTCGGTCTACACTTACGTCGCCCCGACCCGCTGCGGCCCCATAAACGCGGAACGCTGCCGGGGCTGTTTCATCGTATCCGCCCATACCGGGGTGCTGGGCCAACGCTTCGATTCCCCGGTGATGTGCGGCTACTCCATCGATAATCTCGCCGGGCCCGCGCTCGGTGAAAGCCGGGAGCCCGGGAAGGGGGCGTTTCTCCGGGTCAAGGCCCCCGCCCGCGCCGGGACGGACTGCCGCATCCAATTCGCGGCGCCCGGGGAAGGTCGCGCCCGGCTCGAGATCTTCAGTGTCACCGGGAGGAAGGTCGCCACGCTGCTCGATGATAAGGTCGAGGCCGGCGCGCATTCGGTGGATCCGGAGAGGCTCAGGGTGGCGCTTGAGGGTCTTGCCCCTGGAACGTATTTCGTCAGGCTCCAGACAGGATCGGCCGTAGAATCCGTAAAGCTCGTAATCGTGAAGTAGGAGGCTCCCGGCCGTTTGTGCGGGTTGGGCACGAACCGGCCCGGAAATCCTCCATTAAAAAAACAGGGACATTTCCAGCCGAGCTGGTATAATATGGTAGAGCGTCGATCTACAAGTAAGTCCCCCCTAAAGTTTCCTTGCTTTTGGCTGAAACCTTTCATGTAATAGGGGCGTATCCATTGTGGGTGCGGTGAGTGAGCCCCCAACCGAGGACGAAATAATGTCGGACGAAGAGAACAAACATCTGGACGAGACGCAGTCGTTCAGCGTGCTGTCGCCCGGAACCAGGGTATCCCAGTTCAAGGTCATAAAGAAAGTCGGCTCGGGCGGCATGGCGGAGGTATACCTGGCGGAAGATACCAGCCTCCAGCGCAAGGTCGTCCTCAAGTTCCTGCTGGAGCAGTACGCTTCCGAACCCGAAGTCAAGGCGAGGTTCACCCAGGAGGCCCAGGCCGCGGCCAAACTCAACCATCCCAACATCATCACTATCCACGAGGTCGCCGAGTACCAGGGCCGGCCCTATATCGCAATGGAATACCTCCAGGGAGGAACGCTCAAGCAGCTCATGGCCAGCCGCGAGCTCACTTTCAAAGAGATCATCGACATCAGCGCCCAAGTTGGCGACGGCCTCAACAGGGCGCATGAATCCGGTATAGTCCACCGGGACATCAAGCCCCAGAACCTGCTTCTCGACAAGGACGGCAGGGTCAAGATAGCGGACTTCGGGCTCGCCAAGGTCAAGGGCGGGTCGAAGATCACCACGGGCGGCTCGACCTTCGGCACCATGGCCTACATGTCTCCCGAGCAGACAAGGGGCGAAGACGTGGACCGGCGCTCGGACATATTCTCCTTCGGCGTCGTTTTCTATGAGATGGTCACGCGGCAGCAGCCCTTCAGGGGCGACAACGCCGCCGCCATAATCAACTCAATCCTCAATGAAAGCCCTGAGCCGCTGGCAAGGTACAAGGCCGGCGTGCCCGAGGGCTTCCAGGTCCTGGTTGACAAGGCGCTCGAGAAAGAAAAGTCCGAGAGATACCAGCACATGGATGACGCCGTGGCCGACCTCCGGCGCATGAAAAAGAGCCTCGAGTTCAGCGAAAGCGGCCGGCTGCACACCCCGGACCGGCAGCGCGCCAGGCGCAAGCTCTTGACATTCCTCATCCCCACGGCCGCGGTCTGCGCGGTTCTACTCCTGTTCTTCGTCCTCGAACCGTTCCGGCTGGAGATGGGGCCGGGACAGGAGGCGATGGCGACCGAGAACTCGCTCGCTGTGATGTATTTTGATAACCTCCCCGACCCGGAGGACTCAAACAAGTACTCCAAGATGATCACCAGTCTTCTCATAACGGACCTTTCGGGATCGGAGTACCTCCGCGTTGTGAGCCGCCAGAGGCTGTACGACATATTGAAGCTGCTCGGAAAAGAAGGCGTGCCCGCCGTCGACAGGAGCATGGCGAGCGAGGTGGCCGAGAAGGCCGGCGCCAAGTGGATTCTCACGGGAGACATATTGCAGACCGAGCCCACGATCGTCCTGACCTCCGAAGTGTCCGTCGCCGAAACGGGGGAGATCCTGACGACCCACCGCATAGACGGCAAGGAAGGGGAGGACCTGTTCGCCGTCGTCGACAGGCTGAGCGCCGACATCAAGGCCAGCCTTGCGCTTCCCGAGCACGCCACGGCGGAGATAGACCGCCCGGTCGCGGACGTAACGACCCATTCACCCGACGCCTATCGTTATTATCTCGACGGCCTGGAGTTCGGCGAACAGCTCTACTGGACCGAGGCCAGGGCCGCCTACAGGAAGGCCCTTTCGTATGACTCCACTTTCGCCATGGCCTACTATCGCCTGGCCAATATCGCCACGGGGAATGAGCGCAAGGAGCTGGCCGCGAAGGCCGTAAAGTACTCAGACCAGTCCAGCAAGAGAGAGGCCATGTACATCAAGCAGTTCCAGGCCGTCACCGATGGCAAGTATGAAGAGGCTATCGGCATAATGGAGAAGCTCGTGGCCGAGTATCCCGACGAGAAGGAAGCCCTCATGACCCTGGGCGGTTATTATAAATCACTACGGTTCGACGCCGAGAAGGCTGCGGGATACTACGACAGGACGATCGCCGTAGACCCGCTTTACAAGAACGCCTACAACATGATGGCCTACAACTATAACGACATGGGCGAATTCGAGAAAATGCTGTGGGCCATAAACAAGTATATCGAGCTCGCTCCGGACGAAGCCAACCCGTACGATTCGAGGGGAGACCTGCTCGCCCGAAACGGTAAGCTCGACCAGGCCATAGAGTCATACAAGATGGCCGTTGAGATCAAGCCCGACTTCTACTACTCCGTTCAGAAACTCGGCCACATGTACATTTATAAGCAGGACTACGAGAAGGCCGCCGAGTACTTCTCGATACTCTCTGCGAGCAGTTCACAGGAATGGCGAGCCGTCGGGCGAGAGTGCATAGCTCTCATCTTCATGCACCAGGGCAAGTTCGCCAAGGCGCTCGAGGTGATCGACGCCGCCATCACCGCAGACCGCATGGAGCAGGCCGGCAAGACCAAGTATCCGGAGAAGTTCTTCCAGAAGAGCATGATTTACATGGAGGAAGGCGAGCTGGCCAGGGCCATCTCCGAATACGAGACCGGCATGAAGATAGCCAGGGAGATAGACCCGGGTAACGTGGTGTTGCGCCGGGATATGTATGTTTACCTTCTCCTGCTCGCCGGACGGACCGAAGAGGCCGACAGGGTGTTCAATGAGCTCGAGAGGGACCTCAAGGAAAAGGGCGATATGTACGAGGCCGCAGCCCTCCTGGCCGGCGCCCTCAGGGAACACGCGCGCGGGAACGCGGAAGCCGCAGCCGATTTCACCCAGCAGGCATTCGACCGCCTGCCCAATTCCCGGGCCGCCGCCGACTTCGGGGCCAAGTACTTCCTCGGCCTGACCCTGCTCGACGCCGGGCGGCTCTCGGACGCCGTGCGGGAATTCGAGGACATGCTCAGCATTTACGACGAGAAGCGCGCCTCCGTTCCCATCTGGTCCGTCAAATGCCACTTCCAACTCGGCAAGGCATACGAGATGTCGGGCTGGAATGACAAGGCCATCGAGCAGTATGAAACTTTCCTGGACATCTGGAGCGACCCGGACCCCGGAATCCCGGTCGTGGAGGAAGCCAGGGAACGCCTCGCTAACCTCAAACGGGCGACCTAGGCCCGTATTCCGCTCTCGCCTCCGCGCCCGAAATCTGCTATAATTCCGCCATTCGGGCAATGCCGGCGGGGGGCGGACGAATGTGAAGCCCGTGCCTGCCGCTGTCTGGTTCCCGCAAACAAGGAGGTTCTCAATGAGCAAGGTGCTACCGGTCCTCATCATACTGACGCTCGCCCTCGCCTCACCCGTCTTTTCGGCGCAGGAGAGATGGGTCGCCTTCGACCAGGACGACCAGGCTGCGGACGCCATCGCCGAGATTTCATCGGCCGCGCCCGATGAAATCGTAGTCCGGGTCGAGGTACGGGGATTCAGCATCGGCAGGACTGAAACCGAGAGAGGCAGCTTCTCCCTCATCGACATCGGCGGCTGCGGACGCACCACCGATATCGGGAAAGCCGCTCTGCCCGTCCTGAGGAGGGCGGTGGAGATCCCGCAGGGCGCGGCCGTCGAGATCGAGATAATCGAAAGAGACGTCAAGTCGTATGATCTCGCCGGGCTTGAGGCTCCCGGGCCCATATATCCAGTGCAGCGTCCGGTCGAGAAGCTCCCCGGCGCACGCGAGGCCGCCGCGTTCGAGTACTCCGAAGCTTTCTACTCCTCGGCAGAGCTGTATCCGGGCTCCGAGGCCCGTGTAGCCGAAGTCGGGCAGATGCGCGGCCACCGCTTCGCCATGATCGAATTCGCGCCGGTTCGCTACAATCCAGCCGAAGCCAGAATAGAGGTGCTCAGGAGCCTGGTCATACGCATCAAGACTCCCGGCGCGGATGACGCCCTCACTCGCGCGACCATCGACCGCTACTCATCGCCCGGCTTTGAGCGGGCCGCCTCCGCCGCGCTTCTGAACTACCAGCCGCCCCAGGCCGTGGCCGTACCGCCTCTGCCCGTGGGCTACCTGATTGTCACCGGCCCCGATTACGCGGATGAAATACAGCCCCTGGCGGACTGGAAAACCGAGAAGGGGTACCTCGCGACCGTGACATCAACGTCCGACATACCGGGCGGCGCCACGACCACTGCCGTCAAGAACTACATCAAGGACGCGTGGCAGAACTGGACCGTGCCGCCGAGCTTCGTTCTTCTGGTGGGAGACGTAGCCGACATCCCGAACTGGACCGGAGTGGGAACCAACAACCCGGCCACGGATCTCTACTATGCAACCATGACCGACCCCGATTTCATTCCCGATCTCGGCATCGGGCGCTTCTCGGTCGCCGCGGAGGAAGAGGTAACATACCTGGTCGATAAGACCATCGAGTACGAGAAAAGGACATTCGGCGGAACGGCATGGCTCAAGAAAGCCGTCTTCATGGCCTCCGAGGACAATTACAGCGTAACCGAGGGAACCCACAACTACGTCATATCGACCTATTTCGACCCCGCCGGCATCGCCTGCGACAAGCTCTACACCCACACTTACAGCGCGACGACGCAGCAGGTGAGGAACGCTTTCAACGACGGGCGGGTGCTCGGCATATATTCAGGCCACGGCGCCACGACTTACTGGGCCGACGGTCCGGTATTCTACCAGAGCGACGTGGAGGGCCTGACCAACAGCGACATGTATCCTTTCGTCCAGAGCTACTCATGTTACACGGGCCAGTATACGCTGGCCGAGTGCTTCGCCGAGACCTGGATCCGCCAGGAGGGAACGGCCGCCGTAGCATTCTGGGGCTCTTCGGTGACTTCCTACTGGGACGAAGACGACGTTCTGGAGAAGGAAGTGTGCAGGGCCCAGTTTGCCGACGGCTTCACCTGGCTCTCCGGCATGCTGGACCAGGGCAAGTGGGGACTGTACCAGTACTACAGTGGCGGCGGCTCCACTCAGCGGTATTACGAGATGTACAATATCTTAGGCGACCCCTCGGTCGATGTCTGGACCGATACGCCCGCCCCTATGGCGGTCACGCACGACGGCGTCCATGCCGTCGGGGCCGGCACGTACTCTGTGCAGGTCGACGACGCCAAGGGCCCGGTGGCCGACGCGCTCCTGTGTCTCAACATGCCCGGTCAAGTTTATGAAACCGCATATACAGACGCCGGAGGCGCGGCGACGCTGACTATCGATCCGCCGCCCCTCACGGTCGGCTTTATGGATCTCACTGTCACCCGGCACAACTATGACCCGGCCTTCGAGACGGTGCAGGTGATCGTCCCGGCCATCGTAACCATAGACCCGGATACCATCCAGGTCGTGACGCCGACCGCGGTCACCGTCACGGTTCTGGATACGCTTTACCAGCCCATACAGGATGTCGTCGTGGCCATCGACGGCTGGGGAATAGCCACCGCGCTTCTCGATACGACTGATGCCAGCGGCGAAGCCGTGATAAGCGTGGACGCGCCTTACGGCGAAGAGCTGTCGGTGGTGGGCCGCAAAATCGGCGAAGGTTACGATACCTTCTCCGAGGTGTTGTATGTCGCCGGCGCGGCGGCCCTTCCCGGGCCCGGCATAGACGCCGAGGTCCCCGCGGTCGGGCTCACCGGAGCGCTCACGCCGCATTACACGGGAACGCTGACCGGCTATTCAGGCCACACCGGCCTTCACATGTTCGCCTCGGGAGGAGGCGTCGATACATCGGCCGCATCGGCGGCCGACTCGGTCTTCCTCGACGTCATTCCGACGGCGACCGGCGACATGACCGTCGCGCTCGCGTTTCCGGGCTACCAGGTATACACCGTGGTCATTCCCATAATCGAAGTCTACGGAACCCTGGCCGGCACCGTCAGTGACTCGGTAACAACCACCCCGCTGGTCGGTGTGCCGGTCACGGTATTTACGGCCGGCGCCGACACCTCGACGGCATCACCGGTGTTCGCGGTTACAAGCGGAGCAGGCGGAGCCTACGCTGCCCCCGAGAGCATAGCCGTGGGGAATTACGACATATATGCGGCCGAATTCGGCTATCTCGATTACTCGGCCAGCGCCATGGTGTACTACGGGGCCAATACGCATGACATCGACCTCGCTCCCGCGCCATTCGGAATAGTCTCCGGAGACGTCATCGAGGATGTCACCGGCACCCCTGTAAGCGCGACGATAGAGGTATATCGCTCGGACGACCTTACGCTATACGACACGGCATACTCGGATTCTGCGACGGGCGGGGCCTATTCCACATCCGGCCTGCCTTACTTCACGTACCTTTTCAGGGTCCGCGCCAGCCATTACATGACCCACAGCCAGTATGTCGCCGTGGACGAGGCGACCGAGACGGTCGACTTTGTCCTGACGCCTACCGCCGGAAATATCCTCGTGGTGAACGATGATGACGGCTCGAAGTCGTACGCGGCCAAGCCGGCGGGCAAGGGCGAGGCGGCGGCCTTTGAAGGCATCCCGCAGGCCACGGGGCCCACCGGCAAGTCGGCCTCGGACATCGCCGGCGACCTGGAGGACATCGGCTACGATGTGACGACCGAGACCTCCGCGGCGACCGACCCCGGTACATGGCCCGATTACGACATCCTGGTCTGGAGCGCCGGCGACGACACGCAACCGGTGTCGAACTCGGCTTACCGCTCCAACCTCAATCAGTACGTCGCGGGCGGCGGCAAACTCATAATCGAGGGCGGGGAGATAGGCTACGACGCCGCGAGCTACCCCGGCTATCCCAATTTCGCCGACACAACGCTCAACGTGCTCGACTGGGAGCATGATTCGTCAGGAAACCTCTCGCTGGCGATGCCCGCGCACCCGGTGGCGACGACACCCAACATACTGCCGGCCACGCTGGCCATGTCTTATGCCGGGTACGGCGACCAGGATGCGATGATCCCTGCCGCGGGCGTCGCGATCGTCTACGATTGGAGCAATTACTCCGGCCAGGGCGGCGTTTTAGTCTACGATGACACTCCCGACCCGGAGTCGGCGCAGATCATCTTCTACTCCTTCAATTACAGTGCCATCACGGATACTGATGGCAGGAGGGATCTGCTCGAGAACTCCATCGTCCACCTGCTCGCGGATGAATCCGAACCGACCGGCAGCATGAGCGGGTACGTCTACCTCTCGGGCGAGACCGATCACTCCGGTGCCGTGGTCGATAACGGCGCCGGACGCTCCGACACCACCGACGCCGCGGGCCACTGGAGCATCGAGAGCCTGCATAACGGCACGTACCACGTTACCGCCAGCATGCCCGGATACGGCGACTCGACGCGGACAGTTCAGATCACGGGAGGAGGAGCCGTCACCGGCGTCGACTTCGCCCTTTATGAGGTGTTCGAGTACTTCGACAGCCCGGGCGCCGCGATTCCCGACAACGATCCTTCGGGCTCGCGTTTCTATATTGAGGTTCCATTCGAAGCCGACATAGACGGCCTGGAATGTTTCGTCGACATAGCGCATCCATACATAGGCGACCTCATAGTGGAGGTCAAATCGCCGGGCGGAGTGACCGTCCGCCTCCACAACAGAACCGGGCTCGGCCTGGATGACATCAGCACCTGGTATGATTCCGAAACCATGCCCGACGGGCCCGGCGGCATGGCGGACTTCGTCGGCGTTGAGACGCTGGGCGCCTGGGAGCTCTGGGTGAGCGACAACGCAAGCGGCGATACCGGCACGCTGCAGACCTGGGGCCTGCGCTTCTCGTTCCCGCCAGATGTCGCGGACGTCGAAGCGACCGGCGTCCCGTCAAGGCACTTCCTTGCGCAAAACAGCCCCAACCCGTTCATGCCGGAGACCCGGATCACATTCGGGCTGCCGAGGGCCGGGGAGGTAGACCTGGCCATATACAATATAGAAGGAAGGAAGGTCGCGACGCTGGCATCCGGCATGTACGAGCCCGGGACCTACGCGGTGGAGTGGACCGGCGTAGACACAGCCGGCAGGAGGGTCGCCAGCGGCGTCTACTTCTACCGCCTGCGGACCGGGTCGTTTGACGCGACCAGGAAGATGCTGCTCATGAAGTAGGGAGTGCCGCGCAGCAGACGGAACGCAAGAGTGAGAATCGGGGCGCCCTCGCGGGCGCCCCTTGAATCAGGACACCGCTTTTTCGTCCAGCCCGTTGATTTAGACCGCTCGAACCATTACAATTCGTAGGATAATACCCACTCGCCAATGGAGGTCATGAATGCCCGAAGATACCAGCAAGCTCAGATGGGACATGGAGTCTGTTTTCCCGGGTGGCTCGGCCTCGCCGGAGTTCGAGAAGTTCCGCGAGGAACTCCGCGCCGACCTCGATGCGGCCGCGAAGAGCGTTCAGGCGCTCCGCAAAAAGGGCGATAAGGCCGCTCCCGGGGAATGGATCGACATGATGGTGACCTTGCGGAAGCTCAGGGAGAGAATCAATCACGGCGCGAGCTTCGCCTTTTGCCTGACTTCCCAGGACGTCAGCGACGAGAAGGCCATGATCATCCTCGAGGAATTCTCGGCCCACGAGGCCGCATCGGCCGCCATCCAGACGGCCATAGAGGGGTACGCCAAGGCCGCCGGTGATGACACCTGGGGCAAGGTCATCTCCGACGACCGCCTGTCGGGTGAGGCTTTCTTCTGGAACGAGTTCCGCGAGCACGCCCGCCTCAAGATGGAGCCCGAGCTCGAGAGGCTCGCTTCCGAGCTCTCCGTGAACGGTCTTCACGCCTGGGAGCGGCTGTACAGCAAGATGTCGGGCGACCTTCGCGCGGAGTTCTCCTCCGACGGCAAGACCGAGAGCCTGTCAATGGGCCAGATAAAGAACAAGCTCAGCGACCCGGACCGCGGCGTCCGCAAGCAGGCATTCGAGAGATACTTCGACGCCTGGAAGTCTATCGAGGCCCTGACCACAATGCAGCTCAATTCGCTGGCCGGCTTCCGCCTCAGCCTCTACAAAGCGCGGGGCTGGGACGACCCCCTCTTCGAAGCTCTCCTCCACGGGCGCGTGAAGAGAGAGACCGTAGAGGCCATGTGGGGAGCGGTAGAGGCCCACAGGAAGACGGTAGCGAGGTACATCAAGGCCAAGAAGAAGCACCTGGGTATCGACAGGTTCATGTGGTACGACCAGCTTGCCCCGGTCGCTAAGGCCGAGAGGAAGTTCACCTACGGCCAGGCGGCCGATTTCGTTGTCGAGCACCTAACCGGGTTTTCGAAGGACATGGGCGAGTTCGCCCGCCGGGCGATCGACAACCGGTGGATAGAAGCCGAGGACCGCACTGGCAAGGCCGACGGGGGCTACTGCACCAGCCTGCCGCTTCTCAAGCAGTCGCGAATATTCATGACTTTCTCCGGAAACTACAATGAGATGATGACCCTGGCCCACGAGCTGGGCCACGCCTATCATTCCTATGTCCTCAAAGACCGCGACTACTTCGCGAGGTTCTATCCCATGAACCTCGCCGAAACGGCCTCCACCTTCAACGAGCTCCTGGTCACCGATGCCGCGCTCAATGCGACCGGGGACCGGGAAATGAAACTCTCCCTCATCGATAAAAAGATCGAGGAGTCCTTCATAATGTGCTGCGACATACGCTCCCGTTTCATCTTCGAGACCAATTTCTACAGCGAGCGCAAGAAGGGTTCCGTCCCGAAGGACCGCCTCAACGAGCTCATGGTCGAAGCGCAGAACGAAGCCTTCGGGGACATCCTCGATGAGGACGGGTACCACCCCCTCTTCTGGGCGTCCAAGATG
This sequence comes from uncultured bacterium, assembly GCA_964604955.1. Lineage (GTDB taxonomy): Bacteria > Arandabacterota > Arandabacteria > Arandabacterales > JALGWA01 > JALGWA01. The sequence goes on along the minus strand of CAZSBE010000041.1, from coordinate 11,005 downwards.
CATTTCTCGATCAGCGATATCGCTTTCTACAATTTCCCGTACACCTTCGGACATCTCTTCGCGGGCGGTATCTACGACCGCGCCAGGAAAGAGGGCGCCGCATTCGCCGACGCCTACCGCGGGCTGCTCGCGGACACGGGCTCGATGACCTGTGAGGAGGTGGCGAAGAAGCACATGGGCGTGGACATTACGAGGCAGGAGTTCTGGTCCGACGCCGTTGCGAGGTCGCTCGCGGATGTGGATGAGTTCGTGGAGCTCACCAGATAGACCCGCCGGCGGAGGAGGGCTGCCCACAGCGTAATCGACGGGCCGCAGGCCGCTACATGGAACGCAGGCGGGAGACGCGCTCCTCGATCGGGGGGTGGGTGCTGAACAGCGATTTCGCGCGTTTCTCGAACGGCTTGATCGGATTGACTATATAGAGATGCTGCGTAGCCCTGTTCGCCACCTCCAGTACTTCGCGGTCGCCCGCTATCTTCTCCAGGGCGGAGGCGAGCCCCTCCGGATAACGCGTGAGCCTGGCTGCGGATGCGTCCGCCAGAAACTCCCGCTGGCGTGATACGGCGAGCTGCAGCAGTTTCGCGAAAATGGGCGCGAGGATTGCGAAGAGAAGGGCGACCACCATCAAGATGGCCCCGCCTCCACCCCTGTTGCTGCTTCTCGATCTTCTCCTCCCGCCGCCCCAGATGAAACTTCTCAGGAAGAAGTCCGCGATCAGCGCGATCGAACCCACCATGATTCCGACCATGGTCGCGAAGAGGATATCGCGGTTGCCGACATGCGACAGCTCGTGCGCCATCACTCCCTGGAGCTCGTCCCTGTTGAGTTTCTCAAGCAGGCCCGAGGTTATGGCAACCGCCGCGTGTTCAGGGTCCCTCCCCGTCGCGAAGGCATTCGGCGCCGAATCGTCTATGACGTATATCGCGGGCATCGGCATCCCGCCGGCTATGGTCAGCTCCTCCACGACATTGAAGAGCTGGGGGTTGTCCCTTTTCTCGATGCGGCGGGCCTTGCTAATGGCGAGCACCATCTTGGCCCCGTTGTAGTAAGCCGAAAGCGACATCACCGTGGCAATGGCGACCGCCATGCCCAGGCCCACGTAGCCGTTACCCCAGTATTCGCCCAGGAGGTAGCCCAGAACCACCAGGACCGCCGTCACCGCGGCCACAAGCAGCCATGAATTTCTTTTGTTGGCGCTTATCTCGTCATACATTCTCGCGCATCCCGGAAACGGTTTACGAGAAATCCACCTTCGGAGCCTCTCTCTGCTCGCCTTCCTCCACCTCGAAGAACTCGCGCTTTTTGAAATTGAACGTCGACGCGATTATATTGGACGGCACCGTCTCGGTCTTCACATTGTACGACATCACCGAGTCGTTGTAATGCTGCCGCGCGAACGAGATCTTGTTCTCCGTAGAGGTGATTTCCTCGTGAAGGGCCAGCATGTTCTGGTTCGCCTTGAGGTCGGGGTAGTTCTCGACTACCGCGAATAGCGAGCGCAGCGTGCTGGTAAGGAAGTTTTCAGCTTGTGCCTGGTCCTTGACGCCCGAGGCGTCGATCGCCTGCTGGCGTGCCTTCGTAACGTTCTCGAGCACTTCTCTCTCATGCTTCAGGTATCCCTTGGCCGTCTCCACGAGGTTGGGGATGAGGTCGTAGCGTCTCTTGAGCTGCACGTCGATCTGCGCCCAGGCATTGTCGCATCTTCTGCGAAGCCCGACCAGCGCATTGTACAAACCTATGACGATGAGCACCAGAACCGCCACGATGGCCAGAACAATCACGAGACCTGTCATCGTTGCCCTCCTGTTCGGTCAGTCCAGACGAAATGCGAAGCGCCATCGACGCTTCATATCTTATACCACGAGCCCCGCTCTTTTATTCACCCGATGGTGAATTCCGCATCCGGGGCATATGTTAGCCGAAATCCGCTTCCGGCGCAACCGTCGTGAACCCGCCCGCCCCGCCGGGGAGGGAAGGATGCGCCCGGCCCGTGATCCTAACCCAATTGACGTCCCTCACGATAACATGTTATAAGCAGTTGGAGCATACCCAATTATACGAGGTCGACATTGCCCGAAGACATGAACCCGGATGAGTGGCTGCCAGAAGAAACGACGCCCTTGACTCCATCGCAGGGGCTTCCGGCCGATTCCGATCCCGGCGGCCGTCACGGCCGTTTCCTGCCCGGCACGTCTTTCGGCAAGCGCTATCGCATCGTGGGCCTGCTCGGCAAGGGCGGCATGGGCGAGGTCTATCAAGCCGATGACCTCGAGCTCGGACAGACGGTGGCGCTGAAGCTCTTGCCCCAGCGCCTCGCCGGGGACGAAGCCGCCCTTACGCTTCTCCGGAACGAGGTCCGCATCGCGCGGCAGATTTCGCATCCCAACATCTGCCGGGTTTATGACATCGGCCTGGTGGATACTCAGCAGTTCGTTTCCATGGAGTATGTGGACGGCGAGGACCTGGCGTCGCTCCTGAGGCGCATCGGCAGAGTATCGAGCGAGAAGGCGCTCGACATGATCCGCCAGCTCGTCGCCGGGCTGGCAGCGGCGCACGACCTCGGGGTACTCCACCGCGATTTGAAGCCGGCCAATATCATGATCGACGGCCGAGGGCACGTCCGCATAATGGACTTCGGTCTCGCGGGATTCGTGGAGGAGGTCCGGGGCGGCGGTTTTGCCGGCACCATCGGATACATGGCCCCGGAGCAGCTTGCCGGCCAGGGCGCCACGATGCGCAGCGACGTGTATGCGCTGGGCCTGGTCATTTATGAGATCCTCACCGGTAGAAAGGCGTACGAGGCGAAAACCCTCGAGGGCCTTCGCGACCTTCAGGCCGCCGGGCCGCCACCTCCTCCGTCGCAGTATGCCGGCGATCTCGACCCGGCGGTCAACGACCTCGTGATGTGGTGCCTGGAGCGCGACCCCGCCAGGAGGCCTTCATCCGCGCGGGCGGTCGCATCGGCCATGCCGGGCATCGATCCTCTGGCCGCCGCGATGGCGGCGGGCGAGACCCCATCACCCGAAATGGTCGCTGCGTCCGGAGGGCGGGGGGGCATGCGCCCGGGAATCGGCGCGATGATTCTCGCAGCGGTGCTCGCCGGATTCATCGCGATAGCCATGATCAATGACAAGACCGCGCTCTTCAGGCTGGCGCCCCTGCCGGAACCGCCGGTACATCTATCCAGGCAGGCCAGGAAGATACTCGCGGACGTGGGCCTCAAGCAAGAGCCGGGTGACGCGGCCCATGGATTCCTCTCATACGGGGACGTACTCGAGTATATCAGCGAGACCGACCACACGCCCGGCCGCTGGGACAACCTCAGCACCGGGGGCCGCAGCGTCTATCACTACTGGTACCGGGCGAGCCCGTGGCCGCTCGTTCCCAAGTCGATAACTACGGGCCGCGTTACCTCCGACGACCCTGCGCCCATCTCCCCGGGCATGGCCGACATAAGGATGGACGCGTATGGCAGGCTTACCAGACTCCAGATCGTACGGCCGCTCAAGAACGAGCACTACACGAGCGACGAGCCGGCCGACTGGTCGGTACTCTTTGCTGCGGCCGGGCTGGACACCAGCCTGCTCGAAAAGGTTGAAAAGGAGGACTGGGAGCTCACCGATAGAGCCAACGCCCCTGCCGCCCCCCAGCTGCGCTTTCATGTCCTGGCCGACGAGAAGGTGGCGTGGGAAGGTCGCTACTCCCGGGACAGCCATGACAAGATCACGGTCTGGGCCGCGGCTTACAGCGGCCTGCCGGTGTACTTCCACGTTTCGCCGGATTACAGGGTCGCGCCGGACGCTGTTTCTCCGGAAGATACAGCCGGGGGCATGGCCGCCGGCACGGACTCGGCGGCGGGCGCAGGCACCCAAGATGACGGGGACACAGGCCCGGCTGAGACCATAGGTGCCGTCCTCGGGTGGATCTTCGGCGTCGGGGCCCTTCTGCTCGTGTTGCTTCCCATAGTGTTGATGGCCAGGGCACACCTGAGAGCCGGTCGCGGGGACCGCCGGGGCGCATACCGCTTCGCGCTTATTCTCCTGCCCATGCTCATGATCGACTGGCTCTTCGGCGCGCATCATACAACGGACCCGTCGGGCGAGATCGTGCTCTTCGTGACCAGCCTGGCAAGTTCAGTGTTCGCCGCCCTCTATTTCGGAGCCGCATACCTGGCGCTGGAACCCTATATCCGCAAGTACTGGCCGGACGGCCTCATATCCTGGGCGCGCCTGATCGGCGGAAAGTACAGAGACCCGATAGTCGGGCGGGACATTCTGATCGGGGCGGCCGCGGGGATGTTTACCAAACTACTGTGGCAGTTCGAGTTCCTGGTTCCGAAGTGGCTGGGCACTGCTCCTTCAGCACCGCCCAACGTCGCACTGGAAACCCTCAACGGTATCGGGCCCGCCATCGCGGAGTTCTTCTCGCCGGCCTTCTTCATTATTCCAATGGTGGGAGTGATCGGCCTCGTGCTGCTCCGGATGCTGCTCCGAAGGCGCGAGGTGGCGGTTTCCGTCTTCGCCGTGATCATTATCGTCGTTCCGGTTCTAGTCATCCTGTTCGCGTCCGACCAGACCCCACTGGTTCGCGTCATAACCGCTCTCGCCTGGACATTGACCGTCCTGGGCGCGGCGTTCATATTCGTAAGACTCGGCCTGCTCGCGACGACAGCCATGTTCTTTTTCTTCGTGAAGCTTGAGAACTTCCCAATAACCCTGGACTCTTCAGCCTGGTACATGGGCACGTCCACGGCCGTTCTCTTTGCGCTCGGAGCCATAGCGCTCTGGGCATTCGCCAATGCCATCGCGCGCTCATCGCATATCCAGAACCAGCCCTGATTTCATACCATAGCCGTCCGCCCGGTGGTTCTCGGCATGGTCTGCGGTTTCCTGATCGAGCTTCTCACACCTATCGCAGTCAAGTCGAGGCAGGCTGGCCCGCCGCAGGAAGCCGCACCCCCCCCAGCCGCACTCCCCACCCCAACAGGCCTGTCCCGGGGGCGGCACCATGAATCCTGTTGACACGCCGCACCCTCTAAGTGAATATGGGGCCACCGGGACTTTTCGTACACGCTCTCAGTGAGAAGGGAGGGATGAAAAGTGTCCATGATGAAGGAGTTCAAGGAGTTCGCCGTCAAGGGCAATGTCATCGACATGGCCGTCGGCATCATAATCGGCGCCGCTTTTGGCACCATCGTGAAGTCGCTCGTCGCCGACGTGATAATGCCCCCCATCGGCCTGGCCCTCGGCAACGTTGATTTCGCCAACCTCTTCCTCGTGCTCAAGCAAGGAGCGCCCGCCGGGCCCTACCCGTCGCTCTCGGAGGCGCAGGCCGCAGGCGCCGTATCGATCAACTACGGGGCGTTCATAAACACCATTATCTCGTTTCTGATAGTCGCCATCGCGGTGTTCCTGCTCATCCGCAACGTGAACAAGTTGAAGCGGGAAGCCGTGGCGCCGCCTGCCGAACCGACCACAAAGGAATGCCCTTACTGTTACTCAACGATCCCCATAAAGGCGACTCGCTGTGCTTCTTGCACGTCGGAACTGAAGTCCTGACGGCAAAAAGGAAGGGGTCAGGTCTTAAAATGCACAATCTCAAGCCCGACCCCGTAAGTTCTATTGGGCCTTTTCGGCCCTCTTCTGCCAGCTCCTGACTCGGAACGACAGGAATATTCCGAGCAGCCCGAGGATAATGGCGTAGATGCCGATTACCCACGCGATCGCAACCGCACCTTCGAGCGGCCGCACGAGTACGAAGATGCCGAACATCACCGAGATGATGCCACCGACTATCAGTAGCCACTCTCCTTCGATGACCTTGCGAAGGTTGATTGCCTGGTAGATTCTGAGGACGCCCATGATGATCGCCCACGCCGCTACTAGATACGCCAGCACCAGACCCGTAAGGCCCGGCCAGGCAAACGCCATGATACCGATCAGGATGCTCACGACTCCCTCAAGCAGCACCAGCCACCAGTCCTTGTTGTCTTTACGGTGCGAGATGGACCCGATGAGGCCCACGAATCCATATACAAGCGCGAATGCACCGAACAGGACCACCAAGGAGTAGAACGCGAGCCCGGGCCAGGTCGCAGCCAGAGCGCCGAAGATGACGAGGAGTATTCCCCGTATAAGCAGCATCCACCACGCCTTCTTGTAAAGATCGGCCAGGACATCAGCCATAGTGAATCACCCCCTCCCATGAGCACCTGCAAGCATAAGAACGGGTGCAGGTGGGTGTCAAGAGAATAGAGAATTCTTCAAGACGCCGGGGACCATACAGGATAGAAAAAGGGGCCAGGTCGCGGATGATTGTGCATTTCAAGACCTGACCCCAGGTGTTTACTCCGGGGGCACCGGGGTTCCGCCACCCGGCTTGTCAATCCAGTTGCGCACGCGGAATCCCATGACGAGCCACAGGATCCCGAGCACCAGCACGAATAGCCCGACCAGCCACATGACTGTCGTGGCGGCCTCCCGCGGCATGGCAAACAGGATTATGCCCAGCACCATCGAGATGATGCCGATGAGAATGGGCATCCACTCTCCCTCCACGTCCTTGCGGATCTTCATGGCGCTGTAGATCTGGCCGAGCCCGCTCACCAGCGCCCAGATGGCGATGAGGTAGATGACTACCGTCGTCGTAACCTCGGGCATGGCCATGCTTATGATCCCGATGATTACACCCGCAAGCCCCGGTATCAGGACGAGCCACCAGTTCGCGGATTCTCTCCGATGCGTTATAGCCCCGATGGTAGCCACCAGGCCCACAACCAGCACGAAAATTCCTAAGAGCTTGACCAGGAAATCAAGCGTCTTGGTGGGCGCCGTGAGCGCCAGAATGCCGAAGATGACGGCAACGATGCCCCTTGCCATGAGCGACCACCACGACCGCTGGTAGAACGAAGACAGAAAACCTGCCATATCGCACCCCCTCTCTTAATCATGCGCCAGCATAGATTCCGCATGACGCCCTGTCAAGGATAGAAGGAGGCCGGGCCGCCGCAATCGTTTGACGGGAAACCACGCCTGGCCTATAATGGGAACGCGAGGAAGGAGAACCCATGTGCGAGACACCCTATGAACATTTGGCTCTTGCCCTTGACGGCCTCCCCAACGGCTTCCCCCGGACCTCATCGGGCGTCGAGATACGCATACTTCAGAAGATCTTCTCGCCGGAGGAGGCCCGCCTCGCGGGCCACGCCGCCGGTAAGATGGAGGCGGTAGAGACCATTGCGAAGAGGGCGGGCATGCCGGCCAGGGACGCTGGCCGCGACCTGATCGCGCTGGCCAAGCGGGGCCTGGTCTGGTCGGGCAAGGTGAACGGCGAAGTGGGTTTCAGGCTGGCTCCATTCATCGTCGGCATTTACGAATCTCAGCTGGGAACGATGGATGAGGAGTTCGCCCGGCTCTACGAGCAGTACATGGAGGAGGGCGGGGCCGCGGGAATCATGAAACCTCTCCCATCTCTTCACCGCGTGCTCCCCGGCATGAGCGCAATCGGGCCCGACACTATTCTTCCCTATGACGACGTCCGGGCGATAATAGAGAAGGGGAAGACCTTCAGGGTGCGGGGTTGCATCTGCAGGGTGCAGCAGGACCTCGTCGGAAGCCGTAAATGCGACTTCCCGCTCGAAAACTGCCTCATGATTTACACGAGCGAACGGCCGCCGGCCCCCGACGACGCGTCCATGGAGCAGGCGCTCGCCATTCTCGATGAGGCCGAGAGAGTCGGCCTGGTGCATACGACGGCCAATGTCATGAATGAAATCACATACGTGTGCAACTGCTGCGGCTGCTGTTGCGGCATCCTGAGGGGCTTTAACGAGTGGGGCATCGACGAGGCCATCGCCCGCGCAAACTACCGCGCAGCGGTCGACGCCGAGAAGTGCACAGGCTGCGGGATATGCGTCGACAGGTGCCAGGTCGGGGCCATGTCAATGAACGACGGCGACGCCGTGGTGGATCTCGAGAGGTGCATCGGCTGCGGCCTCTGCGTGACGGGCTGCCCCTGCGACGCCGCCCGGCTCGACCGCAAGCCCGCCGCAGATATCGTCGACCCTCCCGGCGACTTTGAAACCTGGGAGCGCGAGAGACTCCGGAACCGCGGGCTCGGCGGCGCCGATTTCGCTTGAAAGCCGGCCTTATTAACGGCCAGACCATATAAGCAGAGGGGTGGATATAACCTGGAGCCAGGATAGTGCCCGAAGAACCGGAAAGCGGAGCACCGGGGGAGACGCGAGCCTTCAAGAATATCCTGCCCGGAACCATGATCTCCCATTACAGGATCGAGGAGATGATCGGCGCCGGCGGCATGGGCGTGGTGTACCGGGCGGTCGACACCAGGCTGGACCGCGCCGTGGCCCTCAAGTTCCTCCCTTCCCACCTTCTCTGCGATGCCGAGGCCAGAACGCGCTTCGAGCATGAGGCCAGGTCGGCGTCTGCGCTGAACCACCCCAACATCACCACCATATACGAGATCGACGAAGACGGCGGGCAGTGCTTCATCGCCATGGAATTCATCGACGGGCAGTCGCTGCGGGAGGTCTTCAAAGACCGCGTCCTCACCATGGACGAAGTGCTGGACATCGCTCTCCAGATCGGCCTCGGCCTCGATGCGGCGCATAAGCGCGACGTCATTCATCGCGACATCAAGCCCGACAACATCATGGTGACCGAGGACAACAGGGTCAAGATCATGGACTTCGGCCTCGCCAAGCTCCGCGGGGCCACCAGGGTCACCAGGACGGCCACGACGGTCGGGACTCTGCAATACATGTCTCCCGAACAGGCGCAGGGGAAAGAGACAGACCAGAAGTCGGACATTTTCTCGTTCGGGGCCGTCCTCTATGAGATGATCACAGGGCACAAGGCCTTCCGGGGAGACAACGAGGCGGCGGTAATCAACTCGATTCTCACCCAGGCTCCCGAGCCGCTCGCAAGGTACAAACGGGATGTTCCCGACGGCGTCCAGAGAATCGTGGACAAGGCACTCGCCAAAGACAAAGAAGAGAGATACCAGCACGCCGACGAAATGGTCGCCGACCTCAGGCATGAGCGGAGGGTGTCCGAGCGCGTTGATCCATCGGTTGCCCGGCAGGTTCAGGCGACCGTTAAACCCGGGAGGAGTCCCCTCCGCCTCATAGCGCTATTCGCGGCTGCCGCGATTGTCATCATTCTCTATCTCATATTCGAACCCTTCCGCATAGAGGTGGGTCCGGACACCAGGGCGATCGCCCAGGAGAACTCGCTCGCCATAATGTACTTCGAGAACATGACCGACCCAGAGGATGCCGACAGGACCGCCCAGATGGTGACAGCCCTCCTCATAACCGACCTCTCCGAATCCGAGTATATGCGGGTAGTGAGCCGGCAGCGCCTTTACGACATTCTCGCGCGCCTGGGGAAGCAGGACCAGAAGTCCATAGACAAGTCCGTCGCGTCGGAGGTCGCCGCCGAAGCCGGTGTGAAGTACATCCTTACGGGCACCGTCATGCAGGTCGAGCCCCAGATAGTACTCACATCTGAAATATCGGACGCTGCGACGGGTGAGATTAAGACGACTCAGAGGGTGACAGGAGGGGCCGGAGAGGACCTCTTCGCTGTGATCGACAGGTTGACGGTGGAAGTGCGGCGGGACATGGCGCTGCCCGCAGAGGCAATGAAGGAAGTGGACCACCGGGTGGCCGATGTTACAACCAGTTCGGAAGACGCTTACCGGTACTACCTGGAGGGCGTGGACCTCAATTTCAAGTTCTACAGTGACGAGGCCAAGCTCTCCTTTCGCCGGGCGATTGAATGTGACTCGACTTTCGCGATGGCCTACTACTACCTGTCAGCGCTGAGCGCCGGGAGGGAAAAACAGGCACTGGCCGAGAAAGCTCTGAAGTACTCGGCCACGGCCAGCAAAGTGGAGAGATACTACATTGAGGCCTATGCGGCATTCCTCGATGGAGACTACGAGGAGGCAATAAGGAGGGCGCAGAAGATCCTGGACCTCGAGCCGGACAACAAGCTCACGCTCTACACGCTGGCCGCGATCTATAACGGGTATCTCGTGAAAGCGGAGCGCACCGTATATTACTGCCGGCGGGTGCTCGATATCGACCCCACCTTCAAGGCGGCCTACAACTTGCTGGCATATGCATACAACCGCCTGGAAAAGCCCGACAGTTCTATCTGGGCGATCAACCAGTACATCGCTCTCGCGCCGGATGAGGCCAATCCCTACGACACGCGCGGCGACCTCTATGCTTACAGTGGCAGGCTGGACGAAGCCCTGGCTTCCTACAGGACGGCCGAGGCCATGAAGCCGGATTTCGTGACGTCGACTCTCAAAGTCGGACATATGTACCTTTTCATGAGGCAGTATGCCCGGGCAGACAGCTGCTATAAGCTGGTGGCGGCCAGCGGCAACAAGTGGGGCCGCTGCGAGGCGAGAGTCTACCTGGCGGCCGTGCCCATGTACCAGGGCCGGTTTGCCGAGGCCCTGGATGTCATCCGGGATGGGCTCGGGGCGGACCAGATGGAAGGCACCCTGCAGTATTACAGCGCCCACAAGCACCGCCTCGCGGCGACCATCTTCTTCGATCTCGGTGAATATGACGCGGCCATAGAGGAAGCGCGGCGCTACAGGGAAACTCTCATGGAGGCTTACCCCGAGAATCCCTCCTATGTAGCTGACCTCTATGCTTACATGCTGGCCCGTACCGGCGAGGTCGAGCAGGCGAAAGAGGCGCTGCGGGAGGCCGAGCGCAGGCCCGACGCGGAGAGGCTCAAGCAGTTCGATTCGTACTACGCGGTGAAGGGCAGCATCGCCTTGGCCGATGGCGACCTTGGCGAGGCCATCGTGCACTTCGAGAAGGCGCTTGAGGTAGCCACCGATCCCTTCTTTCACCTGAGGAGCATGCTCGCCGAGGCGTATATCGAGGCCGGGAGGAACGACCTGGCAATCGCTGTTCTGGAAAGGGCGCTCTCCAGATACGATGAAGCCAGGGCCCTGA
>CAZSBE010000040.1:0-25614 GCA_964604955.1 uncultured bacterium | reverse complement strand
AGAATGAAGTCAAACCCGGACCCTCCCCTAATCCAATGATGATAACACCCGCTACCGCCCCGTTCAAGCCGGGCGGAAGGCCGGGCCGGCAACAGAATTGCATGTCAAGCAATCGGTTGCCCCCCGCCCCATATCGATTAGAATCAGGGCGACAGTGCGCACGATGTCACAGCGAATACCGCGAACGCACTTGAGGAGGTTGGTATCATGAAGCGGCACCTGCCGGATGCCCGGACGTTGTATGAGGCGCTTGTCAACAGGGACCGGAGCTTTGAGGGGATATTCGTAGTCGGGGTGAAGACGACCGGCGTATTCTGCCGGCCGACATGCGGGGCCAGGAAGCCCAGGCTGGAAAATGTCGAATTTTTCGCTTCGCCGCGTGACGCTCTTCAAAGCGGCTACAGGCCGTGCAAGCTCTGTGACCCGCTGGGATACAGAGGCGATATTCCCGGCTGGCTCAAGCCGCTCCTCGATGAGGTCGACTCCGAGCCGGGCGTAAGACTGAGGGACCGGGATCTCAAGGAGCGCGGGATCGACCCCAATCGAGTCCGGAGGTGGTTCAAGGCGAATCACGGCATGACCTTCCAGGCTTACCTCAGGACGCTCCGTATCGGCCGGGCCTTCGGGAGAATCCGATACGGCGAGAAGGTCATCGAGGCTGCATTCGACTCGGGATATGAATCGCTGAGCGGCTTCGCCGACTCCTTCAAGAAGACGACCGGCTTCTCGCCGAAGCGGAGCCGGGACCGCGCCCTGATCAGCGTAACCAGAGTCCTTACCCCCCTCGGGCCGATGCTCGCAGGGGCCGCGGAAGAGGGAATCTGCCTGCTGGAGTTCATCGACCGGAGAATGCTCGAGACGCAGCTCGCTCGCCTCAGAAAACTCCTGGGGGCCGAGGTGGTCCCCGGCCCGAGCAGGCACTTCGAGGCGCTCAACCGCCAGATAGAGGAGTACTTCGCAGGGAAGAGGAAGGAGTTCGATCTCCCGCTCGTCCTCCCCGGCACTTCATTCCAGCAGGAGGTCTGGAGAGGCCTTCGCGAAATCCCCTATGGGGAAACCCGGTCGTATCAGGAGCAGGCCGGGCTCCTGGGCAGGCCCCAGGCGGTGAGGGCCGTGGCCAGGGCCAACGGTGAGAACAGAATCGCTATCGTCATCCCCTGCCACCGGGTTGTGGGAAAGGATGGGAAGCTCCGGGGATATGGCGGGGGATTATGGCGCAAACGATATCTCCTGGACCACGAGGCGAAGCACCGGGCCGGGGCACGGGCCGGCGGGTGAGGGAACACCGGAGCCCCCCTGCTTGACACGGGCTGCCGACAGTGATAGATTCGCTCTTGTCCTGCTGCGAAGAGCCTGAATCGGGGAGGGGAAAAGGATATGAGACGTTCGACTTCCGGCTCGGGGGGCAGCCCTCTGGCCCTGCTGATCGCTGTAGTTCTCGGTTTCTTCCTCGCCGACGTGGCAATCTTGATCCTGCGCGCTCCCGGCCTCGTCCGGCCATCTCACTGGTCGGGCTTCGGCGTGCTGCTCGTTTCGGGCCTGGTGCTCTATGCAGGGGTCGCGGTCTATTTCTTCGCCTTCTACGTGATGTTGTGGATCATAACCCGAATCTTCCGGCTGAAGTTAAGCGGCACCGCGATAGCACTGATCACGGCTTTCAGCGCTCCTCTTTTCCTGATTGTCCAGGATAGCCTGCAGAGGGCGATGCTGGGCAACTTCATGAACTTCAAGCAACCCCTCTTCTATGTTCCGACGGGGATTGCCATTGGCATATTACTGGTGGTCACGGTACTCGTCTACTTAACGACCAGGGGCCATGAGATGCCCGGCTGGGCGAGGCGGGTATTCGGCTGGCGCGGCTTGCTCCTCATAGCCTTCTGCGTGTTCTTCCTTCACGGAACCCTGAAGATCTCTCCGATCAACGTCCTGGGCGTTTTCACGGCCGAAGAGAAGAGGATGCCGAAGGGGGAGAGCCCGCCGCCCGACCAGCAGGGGCCCCCCGCGGAAGGTCCCAACTTGATTATCCTCAAGATCGAAGCCTTCCGCGAGGACGAATTCACCCCGGAAAACGCGCCTTTCCTGTGGGAGCTGGCTCAGGACAATATCTGGTTTTCAAGATACTACGCGGTGGCATCGGCGACCAGGCCTTCGGTGACCTCGCTCTTCACCTCGCTGTACCCCGCCCAGCATGGATGCTACAACCTCGCCCTCGGACAGGTCCAGGCCGGCGACCAGCCCTCGGCTACAAACCGGGTGGCGAAGACCATCAAGACCCTGCCCATGCTCCTCCAGGAACGCGGCTACCGCACGCTCATGACCACGTCCAACCTGCTGACGATCGACCGGATGTTCGGATGTGAAGAAGTCTACTGCCGCTTCGACGCGACCGAGCCCTATCGCTTCGAACCGCTCGCGTTCGACGCCTTCGTGGGCTATCGGCACCTGTGGCTCTGGCTGGGCGGATGGCGCATTCTCAAAGTCATCGTGACGCCGCCCGACCACTCGCGGGTCTATTTCGAGGCACCGCGCGTCAACGCCACGATCAAACAGGAGCTGTCCAGGAAGCCGGCCGACGGGGACGGCAGGCCCTTCTTCCTTTACGCCCACTATATGGAGCCCCATTCGCCATACTACTTCCACCCCCACCGGCCGGTGCAGATCAACCTGTACTCGGCGGGCAAGCGCGAGCAAATACGCGACGCATACCGCTCTGAGATCGGCGCTGTCGATCGGGCCATAGCTGATCTCTACGCGTTCCTGTCGGAGAAGGGCATCCTCGATAATACGTACCTGTTCATTTCCGCCGACCATGGCGAGGAGTTCCTTGACCATGGAGACTGGGGCCACGGCAAATCGGTCTACCCGGAGGTCATGGGTGTCCCGGCTATCCTGGTCCCACCAGCCGGTCGGAAGGTGAAGCTGCGCATAGACGTACCGGTTGAGAACATCGATATCATGCCCACGTTTGCCGAGCTTGCCGGCGTTCCGGTTCCGGACTACTGGGAAGGCCGGTCACTGGTGCCCCTCTTCGCGCCGGCCCCTGGGGCGGGCAGTGCCGCGGGGGCGGGCGAACCGCACGTGGCCTACGGCCAGTTCCGGGATGACGCCGGCCGCTTCTGGGCAACGGCCATAACCGGTGAATGGCAGGTGATATTCAGAGAGCCCGCGCGCCTGAGGGAGGCTTCTCCGGAGGAGCGCAGGGAGAAGAGGAAAGTCATGCTCTTCAACCTGGCGGAAGACCCTCTGGGCAAGCACAACCTCGCCGGTCAGGGCCTGGAAAGTGAAGCGCAGATGGTGGCGCTGCTCGAGCAAAACCTCGAGCGCCTGGAGCTCACCGCGCATCTGTACCGGGGCGAAGAGGAAGAGATAGACTCCAAGGCGCTGGAGCAGTTGAAGGCACTCGGCTACATCCAGTAGCCCCCCGCTCGGCCGAGAACCGGGAGAGCGGCTTCCCAAACCGCGCGTCCGTTGCGGTATCTTACCTCATATGGTATAATGCCCGGGGGCGGGATATGGAAATCTCCAGGAGCCAATGTGACTACAGCCGTGAAGCGACCATATATGAAGTCAGCACATGCGTCCGTCTTGCCCTCCGCGGTATTTCTCATGCTTCTCCTTGCCACCGCAGCGCTCCTGGCGCAGCTGGGGGATTTCTCCAGCCATGAGGTGACCGATACCGGCCTCACAGTCATCGCGGGCGGCGACACTCTCGTCTTCAGCCTCTACGCCTCAAACGTCATTCGGGTCGATTTCCTGCCCGTCGGCGCCGGGGCACTGGACTCCACTTACGCGGTGATACGCGGCCCGTCGGCTGCCGTGGGATTCAACGTCTCCGACCGGTCAACCTATATCGAGGTCCGGACATCTGATTTCACTCTCGTAATCGACAAGTTCCCGGTGCGCCTCGCCTATTATGACGCGCGCGGCGCCGAGCTGCTTGCCGAATCCGCCTCGAGCGGCTTCGAGGCTTCGGGCGGCACGCGCAGGGTCCATTTCGAGATGACGCCCGACATACACTTCTACGGCACCGGCGAGCGCGGCATAGGCATAGACTTGCGGGGTTACGGCCTCAGCCTGTTCAACACGCAGGCCTACGGTTACTCCGGTCCAGTGGCCACCATGAACATCAATATCCCCTTCCTGGCCTCCTCGGCGGGCTTCGCGCTCCTGTTCGAGTCGCCCATCCCCGCGAGCCTCGACCTGGGCGAGAACGACCCTTCGGTCTTCTACTATGAGATAAACGGCGGCGAGCTCTCATACTTCTTCATGGTCGGCCGGGACGTGCCGGCCCAGATCGAGCGCTACACATGGCTTACGGGCAGGCAGCCTCTCCCGCCGAAGTGGGCCCTCGGCTATCTCCAGTCCAAGTTCGGCTACCGACAGCGCGCCGACGCCGAGGACATGATTCAGACCATGCGCAGCAAGGGGATCCCCGCCGATGCCATAATACTGGACCTCTACTGGTTCTGGAACATGGGAGATCTCGAGTGGAACACCTCGGCCTTTCCGGACCCGGCCGGCATGATAGGCGGCTTCCTCGCGGATGGCTTCAAGACCATAGTCATAACCGAACCCTACTTCACATACTATTCCGGCAACTACCCGTTCCTGATGGGCGCGGGCCGCGACTACCCGGGCCAGACAGCCGGGGGCGACCCCTACGTGCTGGACTACTGGTGGTCGTGCGGGTGCGACGCCCTGCTCCTGGACATTTCCAATCCCGACGCCGCGTCCTGGCTCTGGAGCGAGTATGAGGATTTCATGGCCTCAGGCGTGGCCGGCCTCTGGACCGACCTCGGCGAGCCCGAGCGCCATCCCTGGGACATGGAGCATCACATCGGCGGAGCGTCCAGGGTCCACAATATCTACAATCTCCTCTGGGCGAGGACCCTGTTTGAGGGGTTCGGATCGTACAGGCCCGGCGACCGCATGGTGAATCTCACGCGGTCGGGCTGTGCCGGCATCCAGCGCTATGGGGCTTTTACATGGTCGGGCGACGTCAGCCGGAGCTTCGGAGGGCTCGCGGTCCAGCTCCCCATCATGCTCAACATGTCTCTGTCCGGCATGGGGTATCATTCCTCGGACCTGGGGGGATTCACCGGATGGGCCACGTCGGAGCTTTACAGCCGCTGGATCCAGTTCGGCGCCTTCAACCCGGTGATGCGGGCGCACGGGGTCGACAACCAGGCCACCGAGCCCTGGGGCCACGGCGCCGAAGCCGAGCAAATCGCCCGGGACTACATAGGTCTCCGGTACAGGCTGCTGCCGTATATCTACACACTGGCCCGCGAGACTTATGAAACGGGCATGCCGATGGCGCGTCCGCTCTTCTTCGACGACCCGGCCGACCCGCTGCTGGCGAATCACAGCGACGCGTATCTATTCGGCCCCTGTTTCCTGGTTGCACCCGTCGTCGTGGACGGCCAGCGGCAGAAGAGCATCTACCTGCCTGACGGCGTGTGGATGGATTACTGGACGGATTCGCTTTACACCGGAGGGACAACCGTCCTCGCCGACGCCCCGCTGGACCGGCTGCCGCTCTACGTTCGCGCCGGAGCGGTCATCCCCATGCAGCAGGTCATGGACTACGTGGGAGCCGAGCCGGCTGACAGCCTCTTTCTCGACGTCTTCCCCACCTTCTCGGATGTGCCGGACACGTTCTTCCTCTACGAGGACGACGGCGAGACGCTCGACTACCTGCAGGGTGAATACGCCCGGATTCCGCTGTCCCAGCGGCTCACTTACGAAGGCGCTGATCACGCCCTCAAGATAAGTCTGGATTCGGCCAGGGGAGGTTTCCCTGAGATGCCGGCCGACCGTACCGTGCTCGCGACCGTGCGCCGCATCGAGAGCGCGCCTTCGCTCGTGCTCCTGAACTCGGACACGCTCGACGCCCAACCCTCCAGCCCCGGCCTCTACGCCGGGGGCGACGGTTACTTCTATGACCCCGGCTGCAGACGGCTATTCATCAAGTTCGGGCACGTGGTAAGTGAGGCGTCCGTTATCACAATCGAGGGGACCCGCCTGCCCGCCGGCGCTCCTGCGGCTGACTGCGGACCGGGGGACATGCTGCTCGGGCAGAACCGTCCCAATCCGTTCGCGCACGGGACGTCCATAGGTTTCACGCTCAGGAAGAAACTCGGGATCAGGCTCGAGGTTTTCAACATACTCGGGCAGGGGGTCACGGTGCTGCTCGATGAGGAGAGGCCGGCCGGAAGGCACCTGGTCGTCTGGGACGGCCGCGACGACCGGGGCGATGAGTGCCCGCCCGGCGCCTACTTCTACAGGCTCTCGGCCGACGGGACCTGTCTCACCGGCAAGATGATACGTGTGCGATAGTGCACTGATGCGGGCCGGATATGCCGGCGCGCAGGTATGCTGCGCAAAAGAAAAGGGCCCCGTGAGGGGCCCTTCCCTTTTGTCTTCGCGAACGGCCCCGCTTTGGGACCGCATCGCGGAAAGATCTACCAGGACGATCTTCTGGAATCGCCGCCTGAACGATCGTTACTGCGAGGCTTGGCCTCGTTTACGTTCAGCTCGCGACCCTTGAGGTCGGTTCCGTTTAGGGCGCTCATCGCTGCCCGAGCCTCATCGTCCACCGGCATTTCCACGAAGCCGAAGCCTCTGGACTTACCGGTGTACTTGTCACTGATCAGGTTCGCGTTGGCGACCTTGCCGTGAGCCTCGAAGGCTTCCTTAAGATCTTCCTGTGTCACTTCCCATGACAGATTTCCTACGTAGATATTCATTCCTATCTCCCGTTTGTTTTCGAACAGTTGTACTTTGGCGGATTTGACTTGAGCCTGAATGGAATCGCGTAACCAGCCGCTTCTCGAGGGAATCCAAGGGGTTCTAGGCAGTTCCGAACGCAGAGCTGTTCAAGTTAACCTTGCTTCAAGTTTTCCAATATTCGTTCTGTTTACTACTCTAATACTTCAGGTTTGAGACCTGTCACCTCCGCACTCTCAAAGCCCGTCAGTTAAAGCGCTATGCGGCTGTTCAACCACAGCGAGTTCTGTCGGATCATTAGTTTCACCCGCAGTCTGTGGTTGCCTAGTTAATACTACCTTCGGCAGAAGTCAAGCCGAAAAGAGGTTTTTATTAATAAGCGGCAAAATAGGCATCTTGACGTCCCGGGCCTGACCGGTATACTATAGGCTGTAAGCGAGGCGCCCGGGGGCCTCTCCGCGCCGACAACCCCATTCCCCTCGATTTTGGGCTCAAACCCGCAAGAGGTGATAATGAAACCGAAACCAGTTGATATTGTTGTGTTTACAGCCCTGATACTGGCGGGAACGGCGGCCTGTGCCTGCACCGGCTTCGTGTTCAGGGCCGGCGAGGCCGTTTACGCGGGCGGCAACGAGGATTTCGCTCGCAAGGAGTTTTATATCTGGTTCGAGCCGGCAGCCTCTGAGGACGAGTATGGTTCGGTATTCATCGGGTATCCGCTCTCAGAGGGCGAGTACTTCGCTTTCCACGGTCTGAATATGGCCGGCCTCTACCACGACTCATTCGGGAGCGGTCAGAAGGAGCTGCCGGTCATGAGAAAGCTCCCCGAATATGACGGTGCGCGCGAACTGTTTGAGGATGTCATGATGAAGAACGCCACCGTGGAAGAAGCCATTGACTTTCTTGGCGGTTATTACCACGAGCTTTATGAGAACAACATGTCTCTATTGGGGGATGCCCAGGGCCACGCGGGCGTCAAGGAAGGCGATGTCGTAGTGAAGAGTGAGGATGATTGCTTCGTCCTCACGAATTTCATGCTGAGTCAGACTGACCGGCCCATGGAGGCATGTAACCGCTATCGAATCGCCACTGACATGCTCGAAGGAGGTGAGCGGGGCCTGGACCTTGCCCGGGCGGTTCTCTCCAATACCCACAACGAGGGCCAGAATGCAACCAAGTACAGCGTCATATGCGACCTGACCGACAAGGTCATGTATATCTACTACTTCCATGACTTCGAGGAAGTGTATGTCCTGGACCTGGAAGAGGAGCTCAAACTGGGCAAGCGAAGGTTCCCGCTCAAGGACCTCTTCTCCGAGAAGTGGCAGGAAAGGGTATGGACGTCTTCCTACCAGCAGCGGGAGCGGAACGAGGAGGCCGAAATCAACCGCCTTGGGTACGACCTTCTCAGCCTCGATCTCGTGGATGAAGCAATCCGCGTCTTCGCGCTCAATACGGAGCGCTACCCCAACTCTTCGAACACCTGGGACAGCCTGGGTGAAGCTTATTACGTCAAGGGCGACAGGCAGACGGCGGCCGAGTGTTACAGGAGGTCCATAGACCTGAACCCGGAAAACGAACATGGCAAGAATGTATTGAAGGAGCTTGAGGGTTAGCCGGCACACTCGTAGTGCCCGGCTGCACGGATAGGCTGTCCGAGGGCGCAGAGGAGAGCGAGCGCAGACCGGCCTGTGCCATCTCGGGCTGAGAAGGGAGGGAACCATGAATCCGAGAATCCCCAGGACGCTGGGCAGCATCGGCGGCGTATTGATTATCGCGAGCGGTGTTCTCAGCCTGGCCCTCGGCCTTAGCACCGGGTCGCTCCGGTACGAACCAGACCCCAACGGCATCTTCGGCCACATAGGAATCCTGGCGGGCCTCGCGGCCATGGCTATAGGCGCCGCCATAGTGTTGCTGGCGCGCACTCAATACCCGCACAGGAAGCGGCGCATTGCAGCCGGCATCCTCACCGCGATCCTCGGCCATCTGGGGGCTATCATGGGGGCACTGCTCGTCGGCACCGCCGGAATGGTGCTGTGCTATGTCGCGGGCGTATGGATCATCATAGTGCGGAACCGCTGACAGCGGCCGGGCTGGCGGCCCCGGCGGGGGTGCGCGATTGTACGATGACCTGCCATATGAAGAGCAATATGAACAGGCCGTGCCTGCCCCAGATGCTGAGCCAGTGCGTGTCCACGAAGAACTCGATATTGGCGACCAGGACGAAGGCGCAGCAGATGAAGAACGCCGGCAGCGGCCTGTGACAGATGAAGAGCAGCGGGAAGATCCAGAACACGAAGTAGCTCGACACCCCCTTGGAGAAGATGAGAAGCAAGAGAAGCAGGCATAGGGCCTGACCGGCATACGAGACCCTTCCCCGCATCCTCCCCATTCGCTGCCACACCATGTAGCCCAGCATCGACAGGGCGCCAATGTATGTGAGCCAGGAATAGGGCCGGGCATCGCTCCTGAAGGGCCGGACCAGCAGTTCGGGGTTGGGAATCGGCGGGAACTTGACCTTCGGATAATGCCATATGGTCTCCCAGCCGTCGCGAGACGCCGAGAAGTTGTACCAGGATGCGAGCGGCTCCGTATCGCGAACGAGGTATGGCACCAGGATAGCGACGCAGACAGCCGCGAAGGTGACGGCATAGACGACCCGGGCTCTCTTGCCGAGCGTGAGAAGGGCGATGAGGAGCACCGCCCCGGGGAACATCTTGGTCATGAACCCGATGCCGCAGAGGATAGCCGAGAGGCCGGGCTTTTTCTTCATGAGCATGTACAGCGAAGCAAGCATGAGAATTACGGGAAGATAGTCGAACTGGTCCATATAGAGCCCGATAGTCATCCTGCTCGCCCAGGTGGCATTTACTAGAACAAAGCCCAGGGCCGCATACGCCGCCCGTTCCAGTCCCTCCTCCTGGACGGTCTTGAAGATGAGATACGCGATCAGCGCGAGCCCCGTTATGTTCAGTATCTTCCAGAAGTTGATGAAGCCCACGATATTCTTCTCGAAGGCCGAGAGGAGATAGAGCAGGCCGGGAAATACGGGTGGATACGGCGTCCACACATTGAAGAAGCCCTTCTCGTGCATGGCCGCGCCCACGTCGAAGTACCAGCGCACGTTGCCGTAGGAGTGATCCGCCCGAGCGAACATGCCCAGGAGCTTCTGGAGGAGCACGAAGAGGACGACCATTATGACCAGCCGGGCGGCTAACAGGATGTTGCCCTTGTGGCGCGCACCGAAGAACATTGTATAACCTACCTCATCGGATGAAGCTGCCAGTTGTCCATACTAGCCCATAGGAGCCCGCAGGCCAACCCCAATAAGGTCACCGGGAGCTCCGCTTAAGGCAAAGCCCATTGACATCTGCGGCCTAACCATCTATAATGATTACAGTGGTTAGATTGGAGGCCTGGTTTGAACGAGAAGCGCCATGCGGGGAACGTCCCGCTCCTTGGAGGCCAGTTGTGCCTGGACTTCGCCAACACCGTGGACTGGCGCCTGGGCAGCCAGCCCGGGGATCTCATGTCATCCTACGCGGACCTTGTCGCATGGAGCGGACACACGGGTGTGCTCTCGGAGGCCCAGGCCCGCAGGCTGCTCGAAGAGTCGGAGAAGTCGCGGGCCGCAGCCGCGCGCGTCTTCAGAAGAGCGATAGAGCTTCGGGAACTCATCTACAGGATCTTCTCGCGTATCGCAGAGGGCGGCATGCCGTCCGCAGGGGACGTGGGCCAGCTCAACGCCGCGCTCTCCCGCTCCCTGGCGCGCATGCGCCTGGTGCCGGTGGCCCGCTCCTTCGAATGGGGCTGGGACGAAAGCGGAGCGCGTCTGGAGCGGCCCCTCTGGTACGTGGTGCAATCCGCGGCGACGCTTCTGACCATGGGGAAGTCCGAGCGGGTCCGGCAGTGCAACGACGATCGATGCGGCTGGCTCTTCTTCGATGTGAGCAGGAACAGGAGCCGCCGCTGGTGCTCGATGGAAGACTGCGGCAACCGCGCAAAAGCACGCCGGCATTACAGGAAGACCAAGGCGACCGGCCGGCGAAAGAGAGGCAGGAAGGTGGATAATGCAGGCAGAACTGATTGAGAAACTCGAGGGCGAGGGATACCGGGCGCGAGTGGTGGCAAGCAGGCATGTCGACGAACTCAGGAAGAACATCGACGCGCGCCTCAGAGATGGTTCCCTGAAGCAGGAAGTGTACAAGGTGTACGAGCGCGTTCTGGCCCCTTCCCCGCCCGAGGACCTGCCGGCGCACAAGTCCGTGGTTGTCATCGCCGTGCCGCAGCCGCAGATCCGCTTCACGTTCACGCTGGACGGGAAGCGCTTTCCCGCCATCGTACCTCCGACCTATCTCCACGGCTGGACCACCGAGGAAAGGGTCCGGACGATAGTCAACGACGCTCTCCGGCCGGGCGGATACCGCGCGGTCACGGCGTTTCTGCCCAGAAAGCTCATGGCGGTACGCAGCGGTCTCGCAGAGTACGGCAAGAACAACATCACGTACGTTCCCGGATTAGGGAGCTTCCACAGGATCAGCGCCTTCTACTCCGACATGCCCTGCGCGGAAGAGACGTGGCGCGAACCCGTGATGATGGAGCGCTGCGAGACCTGTTCCCTTTGCGCCGGCAAGTGCCCCGCGGACGCGATTGACCGGGAGCGCTTCCAGATCCGCGCGGAGAGGTGCATTACGTTCCACAACGAACAGCCAAATGATGTCGCCTTCCCGGAGTGGCTGGATCCTTCCTGGCACAACTGCCTGGTCGGTTGCCTGATCTGCCAGCGAGTATGTCCCGAAGACCGCGCGGTCATCGACTGGACGGAGGATGGCGTGGAGTTCACGGAGGAAGAGACCCATGCCCTGCTGGATTTCAAGCCGGCGGGCTCGGACCTCTGGACTCCGGAGGGGCCCAGTGCGCCCGAAGGCCTGCCGGTTTCACTTACTGCCAAACTGGAGGAGTCCGACCTCGTCGGGCTGCTCGAGATAATACCGCGGAACCTCGAGGCCCTGTACGAGGCAACCGCCGGGTGAGACCGCAGCGGACCTCAAGGCAGCGGTCGCGATTGCGGAGATGGAAGCCGAATGAGCAGAACCCTGACAGTTGTTCTCGCCCTTGCGCTGCTGGCGGAGAGCTCGGGCCCTCTGCTTAGGGCCTAGCAATCCTGCTGGAAATGGTCTACAGTGCCTCTGGGCTTCCCCTGCGAGGAGACAGTATGCAGAAGGCACTCGAATGGGTAAGGCGGCATCAGATCGCTGCTTTCTTCATTCTCGTCTATGTCATTTCTTTCGGTATAGGCATCTCGGGAGTATTCGCATTCCGGGGCGACCACCAGGTCCAGCGGACGCTTCAGTTCCTGATGGTACGACTGCTTCTCTATGGCCCGGCGCTTGCGGGCCTGATAGTGGCGCGGGCGGCGGATACGGGAGAACATAGAGGCAGCCGCGGTCCGCGCTGGCTGGCATTCGGCGTGTCCTATATTATTGCCGCCTGTGTTTCCGTTCTCTACCTCATGCGCACATCGGGTAGCGGGGCCGGTCCGTCCCCCTTCCTGCTCGTCAGCTGCCTGGGGGCTTTCTTCCCGGCTTTCGTAATCTCAGGGGGCTTCTCCCGCGTAAGCGGCGTCCGCGCCTACCTTTCCACCCTGGTGAGGCCCCGCGGAAGCATCGTCTGGTACATGGTGGCGCTCTTCACGTTCCCGCTCATTCACATGCTCGGAAACGCCATCACGGGCATCCTGGGCCTGAATGGCCCTGAGCCGGTAGAGAGTATTAGCCCGGGCCTCCTCTCGGTGGCCCTGATAACCTTCATACATGTCTTCTTCTACACCGGAGGCATCAACGAAGAGAGCGGCTGGCGCGGGTTCGCCCTGCCGCGGCTCCAGGCGCACTTCTGCCCGCTGGTGGCCTGTCTGGTTGTGTGGGGATTTCACATGCTGTGGGAACTCCCCTTCGACACGGTATTCTCCGGCACGCCCTGGCCCTGGATGAGCAGGCTGGTGTGGATGCCCAGCTGGTCCATCCTGTTCGTATGGGTCTACAACCGGACGAAAGGAAGCATCCTTGCCCCGGCGCTCTTCCATGCGTCAATGAACGCCATGAACCCGCTGATGAGAGTCCTCCCAGCAACGGACGCGGGGACATTCATCCTGGTCGGTATCGCTGCATTCGCGGTCGTATACGATAGGATGTGGAGGCGGCTCCCGCTGGACAGCCCGGCGGTTTGCCCCCGGACGAACTCGGGCCGCGGGACGTAATGAACCTGCCCGCTTTCCGCTTGAGAATCTCCATCGTGCCTCCATTACCCTTCGAATACGGCCCGTACGACCGCCTGATACCATTATCGGGCCCAGATCAACCGGCGTTTAGAGGGACGTCAATCATGTTGAATCGAGGGTTTCGATATGATATACTGAAAGCGGAAGGGATTAGTATAAGCGGCGGCATGGGCCCTGCCGATGTGTTGACCCTGCCGGTTCAGCGCCGGTGCGGGGCCCTTCGTCATCAGTTAAAAAGCCGGGAAGGGAGGTGATGCGTCTCATTAGTAGGCTATCGGTCAATTGCAGGGAGTCCGATTCCCGGGCTCTCAGATTCTAGGAGGCTAAGGCAATGAGAAAGTCAATCGTGGTTATGACCGCGCTCTTGCTGTGCGCGTGGGCCTCGTGGTCCTACGCTGACTGCTGGTGCGGCAACGGCTACAACGACCCGGCTACCAATCTCGTGGAAGCCCAGGTCTGGCCGGGCGACAACAACATCAACACGTCGATGACCTTTATCTACACGACGGACGGCTCCGACCCTGCTACTTCAGGTACCGCCCAGCAGGAGATCGGGACCTTCCTCAAGTTCGAAAGTAACAACGACTGGTTCCAGGCGTGGCTCACATCCAATAACGGCGATGTCGTTACGTGGTTCGCCAGGGCCATGAGCGCAGACAGCAGCATATGCGACTCGGAGCAGTATCAGTTCACCTCCGGCATTACGCCGCCCCCGCCCCCGCCCAACCTCGTGGGCGACTGCGAGAGCGAGCTCGGCGTCGGCGCCGACTGGCAGAACGGTGACGAGACCTCCAAGATGTACGACCCCGATGAGGACGGCATCTTCGAGGTGACCCTGACGGCAACCGCCGACTTCGCCTATGGCGGCGGTGCCGGCTACCAGGTCGTAGGCACGAGCGGCTCGTGGAGCCCCCAGTACCCGGGTGACTCCAACATCCACATCGGCTTCACGACCGGCGAAGAGATCACCTTCTATCTCGACACCAATGAGGCTCCGGGCTGGGCGCCGTTCGCGAACGCAGTCTATGACAGCAAGCTCGTCGGCTCGCCTCACACCTGGGCCGCAGTCGGTGACTGGCAGGGCTGGGATCCGTCCAACGTCGCGACCCAGATGTTTGACAGCGGCGGCGGGATCTACGTCATCGAGCATTACTTCGCCCCGGGCGAAGGGGGCACTTACCAGTTCAAGTGCACAGCTGACGGCGGCTGGGACCTCCAGTGCGGCGTCAGAGGCTACGGCAGCAACTGCAACACCTGGGAGTTCACGGTTGCCGACGGTGAGTGCGTATCGTTCTCTCTGGACACCAACAGCGGCCGCATCAAGGCCGAGATCACGGGTCCTTCCGCGACGGAGGAAAGCACCTGGGGATCCATCAAAGCTCAGTACAAGTAGGCTCGCTCTAGTGCTGAAGTAGTCAGCAGAAGTGGAAGCCCCGCTGCAGGCAAAAGCGGCGGGGCTTTTTCTTTCATTATGTATTAGAATTGCGGCAGCATGATCAAGAACAGAGAGTTCCGAAGGATCTACGCCATACAGGTGCTTCTTGCCGTGGCCGACGCGATGGCCATGAACTTCATGATGCTCTACGCGCTCACGCGGGGCTTCCGCCTGGAGGATCTGCTGCTCGCTACCACCCTGGCCTTCGCGACCCCCGTGCTCCTGATTGCGCTGATGCGCAGGGCGAGGGCCAAGGTGTCCTTCTGCATTGCCTTCGCCGCCAAGATGGCCTGCTACATTATCGCCCTCTCCTGGTTCGGGCCCTTCACCCTCAACCTGGTCTATATCTGCAACGCCCTCGTGCTCGTGTTCTTCTGGATCCCGTATAACATGGAGTTCTTCTCATATGTGGGCGAGAAGACGAGAGCGTATTCGGGGAGCATTGCGGTTGCCGTCTATCCCCTGGTCGGGCTCCTGGTCCCGCCCGTCGCCGGCTATGTATGGCACCGGCACGGTTTCCATGCCAATATGATGATCTCAATCGCCGTGCTGGTCGTGGCGGCCGCATATGTGATTCTCAACAAGGAAATCAAGTTCCGTAGCTTCGAATACAGAATCGCGTCTTCGCTGCGCAAGCTCAAGAAGTACAGAACCCTGTTCCTCCTTCAGGGATTCTGGGAGGCATCCGTTTTCATCGGAATCCCTGCGTTCACCCTGCTATTCATCGATACCGAGGTCAAGTTGGGCGTCTTCTTCTCCTACCTGGGCGTCCTCAGCGCGTTGGCCACCGTGGCCCTCGCCAGGCTTTCCGACCGGACAAGCAAGCGGACGGCCTTTCTCTACCCCACGGTGCTTCTGGCCGCCGGGGCGACCATCGCCCTCGCCTTCGCGAATTCGGCACCTGTCTGGATCGGACTCGCCGGGCTGGTCAGCTTCGCAAACATCATGGTGATCCCTTTCCTGACGTCGGTGGCTCTCGATTCCGGGCTCACCGGAATCGACATGTGGGCGGGAAGAGAGCTTCTTCTCAACCTGGGAAGAGCCACCGGGTCGGCGGCGATACTCGGCATCTACCGGTATTCGCACGACCATCGGGCGATTTTTGTCCTTCTGGGGGCGGGCCTGCTGGCATACGCGGCAGTGCTCCACGCCAAGCGCGTCTACCCCAGCGCGAAGATAGTGCCCGGACAACCGGCGAGGTAGGAAACCGCTGAGGCCGGACGCAGCGCAAATGGGATTGACTTCCGGGGCCTTGCGGTGATGCGCCGATTCCGCGCTCCTGTGTCGCTCCGACACGCCCCGCCGGAGCGCGCCCGGCCCGCAACGCGCCCTTCCTGAACCCGATGCCGCCGCCGCGCCCTTAAGCCTTTGCCAGGCAATCAAATAAGCACGGCCCGGAGAGCACCTGTCGGGCGCGCCCCTGGCCGGACTTTGGCACAACATATGCAGAAGGTACTTAAAGCGGTGGTGTGCGATAGAGGGATAACCCGAATAATGAAACCTCTTACGTTTTCTTCTGTATTGCCTGGTGAATGGAATTCTAATCCGGTTGGTGCGTGCCACGGAACCGACCACAGCCCTATACTCCCCTGTATCAGGAGGCCGTGATGTCCGAGAAACGTCGGTTTTTCGTGCTTGCCACATTGTCCGTCCTGTGCCTGGGGGCGGCTTGGCACCAGGCAGCGGCCCAGGAACCGGCGGGCGATGACACCGTCAAGGCTATTGTCGCCCTCAAATGTAACTGCGGTATCAAGATCGACGGCGTCATAGATGAGGATGTCTGGCAGCTGGCGCCGCGGTCCGGGGACTTCGTTCAGTACGAGCCGGACGAAGGCAAGCCAGCCTCCGAGTCGACTTTCGTGAGAGTGGCTTACGACGACGAGGCCATGTTTATCGCCGTGGAGTGTTTCGACTCCGAGCCCGAGAAGATAATGAAGCGCCTGACGCGCCGGGACCGGTACATCGAAGGCGACCTCGTGAATGTGATCATCGACAGCCATCATGACCACAAAACGGCATATGCCTTTGTGCTGTACGCCTCCGGCACACAGCGAGATGTGTACTACTACAACGACGATTGGAGCAACGACGATTGGGACGCCGTGTGGGAGGGCGAAGCCAGGGTACATGACTGGGGCTGGGTCGCGGAGTATAGAATACCGTTCCACTGCTTGCGCTTTTCCTGCGAAGAAGACCCCGTCTGGGGCATTTACTTCAGCAGGAGAATCAGCCGCAAGAGCGAGCTCGACAGGTGGCTTTATATTCCGTCGAGCGCGAGCGGCTTCGTATCCCATTTCGGTCACGTGCAGGGGCTGAGCGGTCTTAGCCCGTCCAGCAAGATTGAGGTGCTGCCGTACGTTGTTTCCTACGCTGAGACCGAGCCCGGGGATGTTGCCAACCCCGACGGCAAGAAATATTCCGGCGACGTGGGTTTCGATCTCAAGTACGGCCTTACCTCCGGCATAACGCTCAACGCAACCGTGAACCCCGATTTCGGTCAGGTGGAGCAGGACGAGACCGTCCTCAATCTGTCGACCTTCGAGACCTGGTATCCCGAGAAGCGGCCATTCTTCCTCGAGGGCGCGCAGATATTTCAGACTTACTACGACCTCTTCTACTCGAGACGAATCGGAAGGCCGCCTTCGCTCTGGCCGGACAGCGCCGACTACTACACGGACCGCCCGAGCGCAACGACCATACTCGGAGCCGCCAAGATCACAGGCAAGACCGGTAGCGGCACCTCCATAGGGCTGCTCAGCTCCGTGACACAGAAGGAGTGGGGCGAATATGTCGACGAGACAGGCGGCCAGCACCGTGACGTAATCGAACCCACGGCCAGTTACCTCGTGGCCAGGGTCAAGCAGGATGTCCTGGCGAACTCCGAAGTGGGAATCATGGCGACGGCAGTAAACCAGAACAGCCTCGACCCCGCCTACACGGGCGGCGTGGACTGGCGCCTGCGCTTCCTGGGCGGAGACTACCTGACTGACGGGCAGATCGTTGCCTCCAGGACGGCGCCCGGCGAGAGCGGCCATGGAGCCATGCTGGGATTCGAGAAGAGCGGGGGCGAGCACTGGCACGGCTCCATCCGCGGGGACTACCGCAGCCGCGACCTCGATCTCAACCGGATGGGGTTCCTCGGGAGACCCGATTACCTGTACTCGTGGTTCTGGATACAGTACCGGACCAATGAGCCCTGGTGGATTACGCGCCGCATGTGGCACAACATCAACCTGGGCTACGCCGGCAACCTGGATGGGGTTGCTCTCACCAGGGGCGGCAACTACAATAACTATATCGAGCTTAAGAACTACTGGTACATCGGCATGGGCACCTGGCAGGATTATGCCAAGCAGTATTCCGACCTCGAGACCCGCGGGGGGCCACCCGCGCCCATCCCCGTAGGCCAGAACGCATGGTTCTCGCTTGAGACCGACGCGCGCAAGTCGTGCATGGCAGTTCTGAACCTGAGCGGGGGCGATACCTGGGACGGGCAGTATTATGCCGTGAGCACTTACCTCGAATTCCGGCCGCGCTCCAACATCCAGGTGAGCGCGGGCCCCAATTTCCGTTCCGACTGGAAAGTGTCGCGCTGGCTGGGGTACACCGAGAATGAGGCCGGGGAGCGCGACCAGGAGATCTTCGGCGAGCAGGCGTCAAAGCGGCTTGACATGACCGTGAGGGGCACCGTGAACTTCACGCGCGATATCTCGCTGCAGGTCTACGCTCAGCCCTTCTTTGCCTCCGTGGACTACAGCAACTTCAAAGTCCTGCGCCCACCGGATAAATACGAGTACGTCGGAAAAGATATATATGATGAAGACGTCGAGCAGCCCGATTTCAATCGGGCTTCATTCAACTCGAACGTGGTCCTCAGGTGGGAGTACCGGCCCGGAAGCACGCTCTTCTTCGTCTGGGCCCATGCCAGAGACACCTCACAGGGCTTCGGGAGCTTCGACTTCAATAGAAACTGGGATTACCTCTTCGAGAGCGCAGCCACCAACACATTCCTCATCAAGCTCAATTACTGGTTAACCATCTAGAAGAGGTACTCTCTTGAGAGGCAGGGCCTTCCCGCAAGGGCCCTGCCCTCTTCTCTTGCCCCTTTTCTCTTGAGCTCTCCGGTCACCAGCTGCCAATTGAACTTGTGGGTTTCGCGCCGCCCGTCCGAAGCCACTCACCGCCGGCCCGGGCTGCTACTTCAAGACCACCATCTTCTCAACCCTTGCGAAGCCTCCAGCCCTGAACCGGCAGAGGTAGATTCCCGGTGATATAGACCCTGCGTTCCACGTGGCGCTCTTACGGCCGGCAACCTGCCTGTCATCGACCAGGCGCGCGACCCGCCGTCCCTGGATATCATATATGTCAAGGCATACATAGCATTCCCGCGGGAGGGCATACCTGATCTCGGTCGTGGACCTGAATGGGTTGGGGCAGCTCCGCGAAAGCATGAACTCGAGCGGTAACTCAGGGGCACCGGGGCCTCCGGCCCCCGCATCGGGTATCTCCGCGATATTGGATATTTCTGACCAGATAAGGGCCCCGTCGGCAGTCTTGATGGCGAAGTAGTAAGCGGTATGGGGATTCGTTAGGCCACCCACTGTGCATGTATCCCGCCAGCCCGGCGGGCTCGTCATTGGTTCGCCGGCGACGGTATCGGCTGCAGCCCACCAGCCCGCCGTATCCGCTCCCGGGAAGACGGTTGAATAGCGAATATCATATCGGCAGGCCCACCCGCTGTCCGCGCTGGCACCGGGCGCCGTCCAGGAGAGCCTTGCGGAGGAATCCCCGGCCGCAATCACTTCCAGGTCCATAACCGGATCCGGGGGGATCAGGTCGTCAACGACGAGAGGGCATAAGAACTCGCGGGTCAGGGTATCCTCCGACGCTGTAAGCGTGATCTCATAGAACCCAGGGGCGATGACGCCGCTGGCCTCAAGCGTCAGCGTGACACCGACGGTCGTGTCGGGAGGTATATGCACGGGATTCGTGTCGAATGAATACAGCACACCCGGGGGAGGATCCATGATGCCAAGCGTCACATCACCCTCGTAGCCCTCATAAGAGGGGATCGCGACAAGGTAGTCCGTGGATACTCCCGCGGCCGCGTGATGCCCGGGCACGGCAAAGAGACCGAAGGTGGCCCAACCGGTCGACCGCTTTGCAAATATGGTGATTTCACCGCCGTCCGGGCTCGCGAGGTATTCCGCGTTGGCCGCGTCGTCATAGACGCGTATGGTTACCTCGCCGGAGGCCGTGGGGGCATCGATGTAGAGTGGCTCCCAGAATCCCCCGTTGGCCCCCGTCCTGAAGGTGCATTCCTGATCCGGGCTGATGGCGTTTGTGATTATCATCATGTGGGCCAGCCCCCCGCCAGGAGGGGGCGCTTCGCCGGCCTCCACGGAACCGATGACATTCTTGTTATGGCTGCCGATTGCGTAGTCGGAGCTGTCTGTGGGAAGTGAGATCTGTACGGTTTGCTGCCAGGGCGGGTGCGCCCTGCTCTGGACACGTACCTGGTTCGACCAACCGAAGTCATACCATTCTCTGGGTTCCCTGAGGAGCCTGTAAGCTGTTACGGTCGCGCTGGCATAGACATAGTAACGGTTTGTGCCCGAAGTGCTATCGAGCTTGTCGGTAGCGAAGTCCCAATAAAAGAAAATGTCATCCTCGTCATTCGTAAGGCCCCAGTAGAAATCCTCTCCAACGTGCTCAAATCTCGTGCGGTTCTCCACCTCGACATGGAGTTTCACCTCGGCATCATAGGCATCCGAATTGTCGCATATATACACCGGGATCCTGAATGTGACGTTGCCCAGACCGTCTGTGTAGCCCAGGGTGGTATCCCATACTGCGACTTCACATTTGAGCACAGGATATATAAGGTCCGTGGAGATAATCGAGTAGACCACCTCGTGGTTGAGCTTCAGCTCAATGTGGCCGCAGGTGAAGATGCCCGCCTCAGAGGCGGTGCCCGGCGACAAGGGCGAATAGATTGATGAAGCCGTGCCGGCGGCTGCCTCCAACAGTGAGGCCAGAATCAGCACCGGCAGCAGGAGAGCAGCGAGAGCGGTCCTGGACATGCGCCCCTCCTCTTCAGGTTGGAACTCTTCCCCGGCGGAACTCACCCCGGATTGCACGGTAATAATATCACAAAATCATGGAATATCAAGCCAGATGTGATAGTTCGGGCCATGGTGCGTCTTACCACTCGCGGTCGTAGCCCACGCCCAGTTCGGTGGGAAGCGGTTCTCCGGGGCCCGGGCCGGGCCGGGTCCAGAGGTGGTCGTTCCTGAAGACCTCGGTCGAATCGGGATAGGCCAGGGGGTATATGTCATCACCGCCCGTGTCCAGGAAGAACCCGATAGTGTTGGTATAATCGCGGAGCCCGCCACGCCCGGCCCGGCTTGCCCGGCCGAGGGTGATTCCAGCGGTGCAATTGTATTCGTCGTCGCCCGCTTTGTCCCAGAACATACCGATGCCGTTGGCGTTCCCGCCGCCCAGGGAGAGGTTTGGCGCGTTATAGACATCGTCTCCCGACTCCTCAATGAGGAAGCCCAGCGTGAAGTCGTGGCCCGCCCCCTGCGCCATGTTCATCTCGGCATTGTAGACATCGTCGCCACCCGATTCGAGCAGGACTCCCAGGCCGAAGTGCGCACCCGAGCCCTGTACGTACCAGATGCCGTTGTACGTGTCGTTGCCGCTGAGGTCCGAGAGGAGCCCGATTGCATACCAGTAAGCGCAGCCCTGCGCGAAGAGCCCGGCGTCGTATATGTCGTCTCCCGCTCCGTCGATCAAGAACCCCAGGCCCCCGGCCCAGGAATGGCCGTCCACGAAGTCCGCGCGTTTGCCGAATCCCACGCCCTGGGCGAGGCTGGCGTTGTGTTCTCCGGTCTGGGGCGACGGGAAGACGATGTCCTCATCTTCGGCGACATAACGGTCATCGCCTGACCTGTCGACCAGCATGCCCATGCCTTTCGTGAAGCCGTAGCCCTGGCCCATCTGGTAGCAGTGGTAATGGTCCCTGCCGCCACCGTCGGAGAGCACGCCTATCCCGAATATGCCCGCGCCCTGCGCGCCGGCATAGCCGTCATATGTATCGTCGCCGGCTCTGTCCAGAAGGGCTCCCACGCCGAAGAGTCCCACGCCCTGCGTGAGGCTCCCCCCGGCGTATTCGTCGGCGCCGCCCAGGTCCACGAGATACGCGTAGCCCATGATTCCGGCGCCGAACGCGGGGCCGCCCCCGGTACCGGTCTCGTAGAGATCGTCGCCCGCTGCGTCGATGATGACGGAGACCCACTTCTCCGCGCCGGAGGTCGCCGCCCCTCCCCGGTACGTATCGTCTCCTCCCACGTCCAGAATCAGGAAGTACTCGTCCGGCGGGTATTCATCGTTGCCCGGCCCGGCGAGAACGACTTTGCCGAGGGCAGTGGGCCATTCGAAAGCGAAGTCTTCATCGAAGGCGAGACCGGAGAGGGAATCGGCGACGAAGTCCACGGCCATGGCGATATCCTGCGCCGGGGTGTAGAGGTACTTGAAGTCCACGAGGTCGATGAAGCGCTCCATGCCGTGGTCCACAACGTCCTCGTCCGTGGCCAGGGCCACCACCCGGCCGTACATGTCCGCGAGATCGAACTCGCGCGCGGCGCGCTCGAAGGCGAGGTCGTGATATCGCAGCGAATCTACTGCCGCCAGGATCACCACGGCGGCGAGGCTCTGAATTTCCGGAGGGACCTTGTCCGCCTCCCGCTTGAGGCGGGCGCCCTGCGGGCTCCTCACGGGCCGGCCGTGAAATTCCTCGAGGTCCAGGATCGCCGCATAGAGGGCGTTCTCGCGCCGGGCAAGTCGTTTGACGGAGGCAAGGAGATCGCCGATCAGGCCGCGACGGACGCCTTCGTTGAGGCGGCCCGAACCAAACGCCACCAGGCCGGCAACGGACTCGCAGTTATCGAGCAGGCCCTCACGGAGCGCCTTGCCGTAATGTTCGACCTTGAAGGGGCTGGAGTGCAAGGCGTAGAAGAGCGGCAGGCAATACCTGTCCCCGCCATAGTTGGACATGTCGCCGTAGTCGAAGGTCAGGGTCTCTTTGGTGAGCCCGATCTCCTCGAGCGCCATGTCGAAGGGGTCTATCTCCTTCTCGACATAGGCACCTCCCCATGAGGCCAGCGCGAGCGCAACCAGAGCCACGAGAATCGAAATGACTGTCTTCATGCCTGTCCCCCTGCGTTTTTCAGAAGCTGCGACCGAGAATCGCATACGTTGACAGCGCGATCGGCGCCGCCGGCCTCATTCCGCATCGTCGAGATAGTCCTCGGCTATTATGTCCTCGACCCGGCGCTGGTCCTCACCGGTCCTCACCAGTTCCAGCACGTGCTCGAACTCCGCGGCGATGTCCTCACCGAAGCCCTCTACTATCCGGAGCGTGCGCTTGCCGCTGGTGAGCTTGCTGAATCTCATTCTCTCAAGAAGCGACTCGTAGGTCTTATTCGAGGTGTATGTTCTCAGAGCGTAGCGGGCCACGAACTCTCCGCAGTCCGAGCACTGGACATAGACCCTGACGGGCTGCCCCTTACAGAAATACAGGTTGTTCTTCACATCCACCGACCCGCAGGTCGGGCAGTGCTCGACTCTGGCTCTCTCCTGTCCCTCACTGTTCCCGTTGCTCACTTCCTCACCCCTTTCTCGAATATGTGTCAGCCGGGCATGCGCCCGCAATCAGGTCCACTTGCGATCCCACTCAGAACAGGGCGTATATGAATAGCGTAATCACGACCACCGCGACCCCCGTGATCATGCTCCCGGCCCTCGCCATGTCGCTCACGGTAAAATACCCCGAACCGTAGGCAATGGCATTGGGGGGCGTGCTGATGGGCAGGACCATCGCCGCCGAAGCCGCAAGCGCCACGACGACGCCGCTGGTCGCCGGGCTGATGGCCGAGATTCCCACGACGATCGGCAGCAGGAGATTGGCGGTGGCGCTATTGGCTATGAATGAAGTCATCAGAGCGGCCGCGACGGAGAATATCAGAAGCACGATCACGACGGGCATGCCCGCCAGCGGTATCTGCTCTACTATCCAGACGCTCAGCCCGCTCTGCCGCATGGCCGTCCCAAGGCTCATGCCGCCGCCTATCGTGAAGAGTATGCCCCACCCCAGATCCTGCAGGTCTTCATCCTTGAGGAGCCTGAGCCCGAAGAAAATCACGAGCGGGAACAGGGCTACTATGGACGAGGGTATCCCGTGCCACTTGGTGGTGAGCCAGAAGAAGACCACGACGCCGAAGACACACAGCACGAACATGGGCTTCCGCCCGATCTTCCCCTGAGGCTTGAATTCGATGGAAACCTCGCGCACGCGCGGCGGGAACAGCCGGCACAGAATCAGCCAGCACGCGAACAGCAATATGACGGCGACCGGCAGGCCCCGATACATCCACCCGATGAATGTCATCTGGCTACCCATATTCGCCAGAAGCCCTATGGCGATCGCGTTCGGCGGTGTCCCGATGGGCGTCGCCATGCCCCCGATGTTGGATGCGAACGGGATTCCAAGCATCATCGCTATTCTGAAGGGGTCATCGGGCGAGATAGACGCGACCACGGGGATCGCCACGGCGATCATGAGCGCAGTCGCCGCCGTATTCGAAATCCACATCGAGAGGAATGCCGCCGTTGCCATCATCGCCAGCAGCACGATACTGGGCCGGGTCCCCGCCCTTCGCAGTATGCCCTGTGAAAGGCGCTCGTCCAGGCCATAGCGCTTGATGGCCGTGGCGAGCACGAACCCTCCGAGTACCAGCACGATGACCGAATCGAAGAACGGATGGAGGAAGACTGTATATCCGGACCCGGATAGCCCCAGCGGGCCGCCCGGGCGCCCCAGCAGAATGACCTCGAGGATTACGACGATGAAGGATGTCACGTACAATGGAAAAGGTTCGACCACCCACAAAATCGCGGCGGTGGTGAAAATGCCGAGGGTCAGCCGCCCGGCCTCGCTGAGGCCCCCCGGCTCGAAGCGGCTCACGACATAGCCCGCCAGCAACGCCACCGCGAATACGGCGATACGTCTTGTGTTCCGCGGGGTGAGAATCTCGAACTTCATGCCCGGCCCCCCGCATATGGTTCGAGGGCCTCGTAGACCCTGGAGTTGAGCGGAGTCGGCACGCCGAGCTCGCGGCCCAGGCGAACGACTTCACCGTTGAGCCACTCGAGCTCCAGCCTCCGCCCCGCGAGAAGGTCTTCGAGCTGGGAGCTTCTGGTGTCCGGCGCGGAGTTCTCCTCGATGAAGGCAAGCGTCCGCGCCGCCACGTCCTCCGGCAGGTCGACGCCCTTCGCCCGGGCCACCTCCCCGGCCTCTTTCATGACGCCGAGGAGCATTGCGCGGCTCTCTTCGCCTTCGAGAACAGGCCCGACGGGCTTGCGGTAGTACGCCAGCACGCCGGCGGTGCCGCAGATGAGCACCATCTTCTCCCACATAGCGGCTCTGATGTCGGGGTGCACCTCCGAGGCTATGCCGGAACTATTTAACATGGCCCGAATGCTCCCGACGCGCGGGCTGTCGCCCCCGCCGAGCTCGCCGAGGTAGAGCTTTCCCTTCACGCGGCCGTAAGAGATCACGCCAGGCGCCTCGAGGGTTCCCTGAAGATAGGAGACGCCGCCGATAACCCGCTCCCAGCCGAAGATCTCGGCCAGGCGGTCGGGCGCTCCTATGCCGTTCTGTACGGGAAGAATGACGGTTCCGGGTCCAACCAGCGGTCGCGCGGCCGCCGCCGCGGCCTCGAGGTCGTACATTTTCACGCAGAAGAGCAGAAGGTCGACGGCGCCGACTTCGTCCGGACTGTCCGTCGCATCGATATCTGCGATGAGAGCCCGCGGCCCGGCCGTCTTCAATATGAGCCCATGGTCCCTGATGGCCTCGAGATGCGGCCCCCTGGCGATAAGCACCACGTCTTCGCCTGCCTTCCACAGCAGGCCGCCAAAGAGCCCTCCCTGCCCACCCGCGCCCATTACGGCTGTCTTCATGGGGCCTTACCCCTTTCGCGTACGCGTTCATTGTATTGCCGCTGTCTCGCCGCGTCTTCTTGCGCAGTGTGGGATCAGATCTTCAGTAGGGGGGCTTCAGAAGGGGGTCAGGTCTTGAAATGCACAATCCGAAGTGCGGACCGCAGGC
>CAZSBE010000039.1:0-25746 GCA_964604955.1 uncultured bacterium | reverse complement strand
CCTTGGCTCTCGCGTGTTGGCGGGTCCCATATAGCTGATAACCGGGGGGTGGCGACTTGGCTCTAGGGGTTATTCGCGGACCCAAAATTAACGTAGATTGCACTGGGGGGTAGGTCATGGCAGCCTCGTCACCAGCTCGAATTCTAAGCTAGCTTTGCGTTCCGACCATGTTGATGGTGGGCCCCCCGGGAAGCGGGAAGACCATGATCGCGAGGCGCATTTCCACGGTGCTTCCCGCCATGTCCAGGGCCGAGGCCATAGAGACCACCAAGATATTCTCGGTGGCCGGCAAGCTCGGCGCGGACGGGCTGCTCGCGGCGCGCGCCTTCAGGGCTCCCCACCATACCATCAGCGAGCCCGCGCTGATCGGGGGCGGCATGATTCCGCGGCCCGGCGAGGTGAGCCTCGCCAATCACGGCGTTCTGTTTCTGGACGAATTCACGGAGTTCAAGCGGGCCTCGCTCGAGGCCCTGAGGCAGCCCCTCGAAGACCGCGTCGTCACCATATCGCGATCCCGCGCTACCGTCGCCTTTCCCGCCAATTTCATGCTCGTCGCCGCCATGAACCCGTGTCCCTGCGGCAATCGCACCGACCCGGTCAAGCACTGCCGGTGCAGCATCAGGGACATCGAGCGCTACCGGCAGAAGATATCGCAGCCCATACTGGACAGGATCGACATACATATCGAGGTGCCGCCCGCGCGGTACTGCGACCTCGCCGGCCACGCGGACGGGGAGACCTCCGCCGCCATGCGGGAGCGGGTGAGGCGCGCGAGGGAGGCGCAGGAGAGGAGGTTCAGAAGGTCGCGCGGCGTGTTCACCAATTCGCAGATGACCGTAGGGCAGATCAAGGCTCACTGCCGGGTGGGCGAGCGGGGGCACGACCTTTTGAAGGCAGCCACCCGCAGGCTGGGCCTCAGCGCCCGGTCCTATTCCAAGGTGCTCAAGATCGCCCGGACGATCGCGGACCTGGACGGCCGCGAGGCCATCGAGCCCGGGCATATCGCCGAGGCCATCCAGTATCGCTCTCTTGACCAGGCATGAGACCGCCACGGCGCGGGAAGATCCTCAAGTATCTGCAAACCCTGCCGAAAGAAAGCCTAAGGAAGATTGGACTTTCCATGTCCAGGATGTACCTCAAAAGGAGGACGGCTTAATGAAGGCAGGAATGCTACTGGCGCTCATCTGGGTTCTCGCTTTCACTTCGGCGGCCGTGGGTTCGCCTACGCCGGATAATCCGAATCTCAAAGTAGTGCTTCACGTTGAGGCCCACGACACCCGTTCGTGCAGCAAGAACATGCCGGCCATAGCGAGCAGGGAAGACTTCAACCGGATATGGGATACCTACACGGATGTAGACGTCTTCTTCGTCGTCTTCTCCTATGATTCGCTCACGAATGTCCAGTTCGCACTCGAGTGGCCCCAGGAGTGGGGCAGCGGCTTCACCTATCACTGCGGCGACCTGGTCATCGGAAGCATCGAGTACCCGGGCGACTGGCTGTCGGTGGCCTGGCAGACCTGCCAGAGGAATGACGTAAGGCCTCAGTACTGGCCCGTCGCCTGGACGTGGCTCGCGCCGACCTGCGACGGTGAAATAGCCATCGGGTCTCAGTATCTGTGGGCGGTGGACTGCGCGTTCCAGGAGACCGACCCGGAGAGCATTTTCAACGCGGGCGTGAACGTCGATCCCTACGAGGGGCCTCCGGGCGGCGGTGTCGCCACCGTGCCTTCCACCTGGGGCTCCGTCAAGGCCATGTTCAGATAGTATATACCTCACCTCCATCGACTTATCGAAAGCGCCGGGGTGGAAATCCCGGCGCTTTTGGTTTAGGATTATCGCCCAGGAGGACAGATGCCGGCAGCAAGGCAGGCCGTATTCACCGAGGGCCCGATAGCGAGAACGCTGGTGAGGCTGACCATTCCCATGACCTTCGGCATGGTCGGCATCGTCGCTTTCAACCTCGTTGACACCTACTTCGTAGGCAAGCTGGGAACCCTGGAACTCGCCGCCCTGAGTTTCACGCTGCCCGTTGTGCTCATCGTGCAGAGTGTCGCGCTCGGGCTGGGAGTGGGCGCCTCGGCGGTGATTTCGAGGGCGATAGGGGAGGGAGGCGCGGACCAGGTCAAGCGGCTCACCACCGACAGCCTGGTCCTCGCGGTGTTTGTGGTGATCGTCTTCGCCATCACGGGGCTCCTTACCATCAAGCCCGTCTTCCGCCTCCTGGGCGCCGGTGACGAGGTGCTGCCGCTTGTCGCCAGGTACATGCGCATCTGGTACCTGGGCGTCATCTTCGTGGTTGTTCCCATGGTGGGGAACAACGCCATTCGCGCGAGGGGTGACGTGAGAACGCCCGCAGTCATAATGGTAATTGCGGCGCTTGTCAACAGCGGGCTCGACCCGCTGCTCATCTTCGGCATCGGGCCCTTCCCCAGGCTTGAGATCGAGGGCGCGGCCATCGCGACGGTCATCTCGCGCGCCACCACGTTTTCGGTTGCGCTCTGGGTGCTCGGCCACCGCGACAGGATGCTCTCCCGGGTCATCCCCAGGGCGAGCCAGGTCCTGGACTCCTGGAAGCGCATTCTCTATATCGGGGTTCCCACGGCGGCAACCAGAATAATCATCCCGCTCGCGATCGGCTTCATCACCCGAGTAGTCTCCACATACGGGACGCCCGCGGTGGCGGGCTACGGCGTCGCCTCGCGCATCGAGTTCTTCGCCTTCACGGTGGTGGTGGCCCTGGGCTCGGTGCTGATGCCCTTCATGGGGCAGAACTGGGGAGCGTGCAAGTTCGAGCGGCTCAGGCTCGGCGCGCGCTACGGCGAGGCGCTGGCGCTGGCCTGGGGGGGCGCGGTCTTTGTGGCGCTCGCGCTAGCGGCCCGGCCGATCGCGTCGATTTTCCACGCCAACCCCGACGTTGTTTCGACGGTGGTCGCGTATCTCAGAATCGTGCCCATAGCCTACGGCGTCCAGGGCGTGCTCATGGTGTCTTCGGCCTCCTTAAGCGCGCTTAACCGGCCGCTTCACGCCTCCGCCCTGACTATCGCCCAGATGTTGTGTGTCTACGTGCCGCTCGCGCTTCTGGGTTCGCGCTTCTACGGGTTGCCCGGTGTGTTCTGGGCGCTGGCGCTGGCCTACTTCGCCGGCGGGTTGGCCGGCCACATGGTGCTCGCACGCGTCATCGGCGCAGAGTGCAGGCCTACTGGTTGAGAATCGCTACGGTCTCATCCTGCAGCATCGCCCAGAGAGAATAAACGCCGACGGCCGTACCGATGGGGATCTTGAAGAGCATCAGAATGGACATGATTATGACCAGTATGCGCGCCCACGGGCGCTTCTTGAGAAGTCCGACGCCTCCTATGACCATGGGTATGCCGACGATGGCCATCAGGAAACCGACAATGGGGGCAAGGGTACTCAGGATGGCGAATGCTTCGGGCTCGCCCGAGAGAAACCCGATGCCCGTCAGGATAGTGGATATTGCGATGCCGGCCATGAGGAAGATGATGCCGAACGTGATGTGAAACGCGGCGACAAGCGTAATGTGCTTTTGCATGGGTCACACTCCTTTCTCCACCATAGCCTACGACCGGGAAGCGTGTTTTGTTCACCTATTTTGCGAGTTTCTTGAGCAGCCAGGCCATATTCTGCCCCAGGACCTCCATGGTGAGGATGCCTTCCTCGTCCTTCTCGAAGTCGCCGATCCCGCGGGCCACGCCCATGTTCCAGTACCTGGAGCCCGGTACGATCATCTGGCTTATGAAAAAGAAGTGGTTGAGCGAATTGAAGGCGTGGTTGGCCCCGCTGCGGCGCACGGCGACAACCGCTGCGCCGACCTTGCGCCTGAGCATGGCGTCATTGGCTATTGAGACCATTCCAGCGCGGCACACGAGCGCCATGATCTCGGGGCTGGCGTTGGCGAAATAGGTGGGTGAGCCGAGGATGATGCCGTCGGCTTCGGCCATCTTGTCCAGGCACTCATTGACAATGTCGCCGGTGACGGCGCAGTGACCGTCCTTGTTCTCGAAGCACTTGTAGCACGCTGTGCAGCCGCGGATCTTCCTGCCGGCCATCTGGTAGAGCTCGGTCTCGATGCCCTCCCTGTCGAGCTCGGCGAAGACGCGTCTTATCATGGCGGCGGTGTTTCCGTCTTTTCTTGCGCTGCCGTTGAAGCCGATGACCTTCATTGCGGTTTACCTCCTCGCTGGGACGTTCTATCGCGGAATCTCTTGCTGAGGAACACGGCGATTACGATGAGGGCCATCGCCGTGGCCGCCCATCTGACAGCGCCGTGGTCGAAGTCGGGGCCAATCATGAGCGCATGCGCTGTGGCCAGCATGAAGGCGATGTAGTTGAGCCAGTGGAGCATGCGCCAGCCGGCCCCCAGGGCGAGGCGCATTACGGCCGCTATCACCGCTACCCATATGAGAATGTACGCAGGCGGGCCGCCCCACATAAGGAAACTCTCCACCGAGCCGAACCTGGGCAGCACAATGGCAAGGCTCCGGGAGTCCCGGGCGACGGTGAGGCCGTGCAGGGTGAGCAGCGTGAGGCCTATCGTCGCCACCAGGTGGTGGACCCTGAGGTATGGCCTTCCGAAGTAGCGGACTATATCCTGAAGGAACGCCGACGAGAGACAGGCGAGAAAGACGTAGATGTAGCCCAGCATGGCCGCGCCGCGCACGGCCGCGTCCAGCGTGTAGTCGGGCGGGTTGGCAATGAGAGCGGCCGCGACAAGAACGAGCGGGACGAAGATGACGAGTACGAGGGGTGCGGTCCCGCGCCTGGGAGTCTGGGTTTCCATGCTCTCTGTGTAGCACATAGTTCGAGGCCGGGTCAATGAGGTTCGGATCATGCCTCCGGCCTGAAGGGGGATTCGCGCCCTGGGAATGCGCGGGCCTTAGAGCAGCGCCGTGCTGAAGTACCTCTCGGCGCGGTCGGGCAGAAGCGTGACCACCTTGTTGTGGCCGTTGTCCATGTGGAGCGCGGCGAAGACATTGGCGCCCGATGAGGTCCCCACCAGCAGGCCCTCCTCCCTGGCGAGCCG
The DNA here is from genome assembly GCA_964604955.1 of uncultured bacterium. GTDB lineage: Bacteria > Arandabacterota > Arandabacteria > Arandabacterales > JALGWA01 > JALGWA01. The sequence continues at coordinate 20,702 of CAZSBE010000039.1, read as the reverse complement.
GCGCGTGACCTCCACGGCCTCCTCGTCCGAGACGGTCATCACCATGTCCACGAGCTCGACGTCGAGCACGGCCGGTATGAAGCCGTCCCCTATGCCGTGGATCTGGTGAAGGCCGGGCTCCCGCCCCAGGAGGGCGGCGCTGTTCTTGGGTTCGACTGCAACGATCTTGATCCTGGGGTTCTTCTCCTTGAGGAACGTGCCGATGCCCTGCACGCTGCCCCCGCTTCCCACGCCGGCGACGAAGACGTCGATCTCACCTTTGGTATCTTCCCATATCTCGGGGGCGGTCTGGAGGTAGTGTATCTGGGGGTTGTGGGGATTTACGAACTGCCCGGCGATGAAGTGCCTGTCGGGGTCGGCCTTGACGATCTCATCGACCCTGGCGAGGCAGCCGTCGAGGCCCTCTCCCGCGGGCGTGAGTATGGTCTCGCCGCCGAGGGCGTGAATTATCTTCTTGCGCTCCTCGCTCATGTTCTCGGGGATCACGCATACGACGCGGTATCCCTTTCTGACTCCGGCGAGGCTCAGGCCGATGCCGGTATTACCCGAGGTGGCCTCTATTATGGTCATGCCGGGCCTGAGTTTGCCCTCTTTCTCGGCCATGTCGATGATATGCTTGGCCACCCGGTCCTTGACGCTGCCCCCCGGATTCATGAACTCGGCCTTGGCCAGGACATTGCCCGAGGACATCGAAGTCAGCCGTATGAGCGGAGTCCTGCCGAGAGCCTCAAGAATCGAGTCCATCAACATGCACATTCCCCCGTTGTTGCGGTCCTTCTACTTCATTCCTATCGACTGCGGCGGGGCTCGCGTTTAGGAATTCCGGGCCGGGAGACCCGTGAATCGAAGGTTGACGTCGAATCGAAGGTTGACGTCGAAAGGTAACTTTGCTAATATCCTATGGAACATCCCGCTCTGGAGCGAGTCTAAAGGCCTGGATACTCGAAAGGGGCCGAGTGAAGCGTATATCAACGAGAAGAGGCAGGATAGCGGCGCTGGCGCTGCTTGCCATGTATATGTTTCCCGGCTTCGCCGTGGCCGACGAGGTGGTCCTCTGCGTGTCCGCAGACGGCCGGGTCTCGGTCGAGGAGGCCATGGGGGGGCGTTGCCTGACCTCTCACGATACGGCCTGTAGCGAACCTACGGGCCGGGAAGAGGGTTCCTGCCCGGCGCAACCGGACTGCTGCGGCTCCTGCCTGGACCTGCCCGTTTCAGTATCCTCAACGCATGACCAGCAGGTTCCGGCGGCAGGCGGGCTTTCGCATGACGCGCCGCCGGCTGGACCGTGCGGGCCTGTTCATACGGTCACCGACGACTTCCCTGCTTCATATGCCGGATCCCCCGGCGTCAATCCCGTCGCGAGGTCGGCACTCAAGATCTTGCGAACCGCTGTGCTTATCATTTAATCCACCGTTTCTCATTCGTTCTGTCTCTGCGCGAAGACCGTGCATGAGACTCCCATCACGCTTATATGCAGGAGGTAGGTATGCTTCGAAACAACTTGTTGGCAGTCGCCCTGGCGCTGGCGCTGGCCGCGGCCGGATGCGCCGGGCCGGGTCGGGGGAGCGGTTATCCCCAACCCCGCCCATTGGGCAGCAACCTTGAGGTCTACCGGGCTTTGGAAAAGCCCGGCAGGGAATACGACGCCGCAGCGCTGGCGGCCGAGCCTGCCGGCGACATCACGCTGCGGCAGGCCCTCGCAGCCGCGCTGCTGGGGAATCCCGGGCTTGCCGGTTACTCCTGGGCGGTGCGGGCCGCCGATGCCCGGGCGCTTCAGGCGAAGCAGATCCCCAATCCCGAGATCGAGATGGAGCTCGAAGGCTTCGGTGGTGTCGGCGACATGGCGGGCTTCGAAGCGGCCGAGACCGTTCTGAGGCTGGGCCAGGTGCTGGAGATCGGGGGCAAGCGCGGCAAGCGGACGAAGGTGGCCCTGCTCGAGCGCGACCTGGAGGGCTGGGACTACGAAGCCAGGCGCCTGGACGTTTTCGCCGAAGCCACGACCGCGTTCATACAGGTGCTGGCCAACCAGGAGCGGCTGGCCGTAGCCGAAGAGTCTGACCGGCTCGCCCGGCTCATGCTTGACGTGGTCGCGGAGCGCGTCAAGGCGGGCAAGGTGTCGCCCCTGGAGAAGACCCGGGCCGGGGTGGAGGCGGCCTCGACCGAAATCGAGGTCCGGCGTGTGAAAAACGACCTTGCGGCTTCGAGGAAGCTCCTGGCCGCGAGCTGGGGGAGTGACCGGCCCGTCTTCGGCGGGGTCCGGGGCGACCTGTCGCGGGTGGAAGAGGTTCCGCCGCTGGACCCTCTCCTTGCCCGCGCTGCGCAGGGCCCGGAGATCGCGCGCTGGGGAACGGAAATCGATCTGCGCCAGGCTTCGCTCGCCATGGAGAAGTCGCTCGCGATCCCCGACCTTGAGATCGGCGCGGGCGTCAAGCGCGAGCTGGAGAGCGGCCACGATACTTACATACTGGCCGTGGGTTTTGCGCTGCCCGTATTCGACCGCAACCAGGGCGGCATACGCGAGGCCGAGTGCGATCTCGCCAGGGCCAGGGAGGAGCGCAGGGCGGCCGAAGTAACCGTGTCCGCGGAGATCATGGAGGCCTACCAGGCCCTCGCGAGTTCGCACATGGAGGCTACGTCGTTGGGAGTCACGGTGCTTCCCGGCGCCGAACGCGCGTTCGAAGCCACGGGTGAAGGCTACCGCCAAGGCAAGTTCAGTTACCTGGACGTCCTGGACTCGCAGCGGACGCTTTTCGACGTGAGGGCCCAGTACATAGACGCGCTCGAGGAGTATCACCGGGCCGCTACGGAGATGGAGCGCCTGGTTGGAAACAGGCTTGATGATGAAACACTGAAGAACACCGGAGGGGTCAGATGAAAACAAGGCGAACTGTCATAGTGATTGTGGCCGCTACGGGCATCCTCGCACTGGCGGTAATGGCCGGGTGCGGAGGCGGCCGCGATGAGGCCGAAGCCGCTGCCGGCTCTCATGGCGAGGCGACTGATCACGGCCATGGGGCGGATGCGCATGCGGAGCCGGGCGCGGACGCTCATGTGGAGACGGATGCGGGTGCCGGCCACGAGGGCCACGATCATGAAGCTGAACCGGCCGGAAGTGATGAGCACGCCGGCGACGACCATGGAGCTGAACCGGCCGAAAGTGACGAGCACGCCGGCCACGACCATGGCGATGACCCCGCCGGGAGCGGCGAGCCGGCCGGTCACGAGCACGCCGGGGAGGGTGCGCTGGTCCGGCTGAGCGAGCGTGAACTCGAAGAGTGCGGCGTGACGCTTGCCGTCGCGGGCCCGGGATGGCTCGGGCGCAAGGTCACCCTGCCGGGTGAGGTCCGCATGAACGGGGACCGCCTGGTCCACCTGGTGCCCAGAGTCCCGGGAATCGTAGGAGAGGTCCGCAGGACCCTGGGTGACAGGGTCAAGGCGGGCGAAGTGCTGGCCGTGATAGAGAGCAATGATCTGGCGGATGCAAGAGTTGATTTCCTGGCCGCGCGGGAGCGGCTGATGCTTGCCGAGTCCAACTTCGCGCGCGAGAAGAACCTCTGGGAGAAAGAAATTACTTCCGAGCAGGAGTACCTGGACGCGAGAAGCGGGCTTACCGAAGCGCGGATCGAGTTCCGTTCCTCCGAGCAGAAGCTCTATGCTCTAGGCCTTACCGAAAGCCAGGTTGCCGGCATGGACGGTGACGGTGATGGGGTATTCACTCGCTATGAAGTCCGGGCGCCGTTTGCGGGCACGGTGGTGGACAGGCATATCACGCTCGGCGAGAAGGTGGGGGACGACTCCGAGATATTTGCCGTAGCCGACCTCCGCACCGTATGGGTGGACCTCAGTATAACTCAGAAGGACTTCCCTCTGGTTGCAAAAGGCGTGGAGGTGACGGTATCGGCCGGTTACGGCATACCGGACACAAAAGGCGTCATCGATTATGTCTCGCCGGTACTCGGCGAGGCGACCCGCACGGCTACCGCGCGCATAGTGCTTCCCAATCCCGACGGCCTGTGGCGTCCCGGGCTCTTCGTCTCCGCCGAACTCAAGGTGGCCGAGACCGGCGTGCCCGTCATGATACCCAGGACAGCGGCGCAGCATCTCGATGAGGAGTGGGTGGTGTTTGTGGAAAAGGACGGCGGCTTCGAACCCGTGCCCGTGAATCTAGGGCGCGGCGATGAAGAACGCGTCGAGGTGCTCGCCGGTCTTGGGGCCGGCCAGCGCTACGTCTCCGAAGGGGCGTTTGAGTGCAAGGCGAAAGTCGTAACCAGCAACATAGACCCGCACGCGGGGCACGGCCACTAAGGCAAAGGAGCAGACATGACTGAGAAACTTATGCGTGGACTGCTCAGAGCCCGGGGGCTGGTCCTCATTGCAGTCATAGCCGTCATCGCGTTCGGCCTATACGCGTACCGGCGAATGCCGGTGGACGCGTTTCCGGACATCTCGCCCGTCATGGTGCCGGTATTCGCCGAAGCCCACGGCATGGCGCCCGAAGAGGTGGAGCGACTCATCACCTATCCGGTGGAGTCGGCCATGAACGGGCTCCCGGGGGTGACTCAGATAAAATCGACGTCCGCCTTCGGGATGGCGGTCATATACACGTACTTCGAAGACGACGTGGACATCTACTTCGCCCGGCAGCTCGTCGCCGAGAGGCTGGCGAGCGCCATGGCCGAACTCCCCGAGATGCACGAACCGCCGGCGCTGGGGCCCATATCAACGGGCCTGGGGCAGATCTTCATTTACTACCTCACCATGGATGAGTCGGTGGACACGGGGGGGAAGGACCCCAGCACGTTCTTAAGGGAACTCAATGACTGGGTGGTCAAGTTCCAGCTTCAGACGGTACCCGGCGTTACTGACATTCTCTCGATAGGCGGCCACGTGCTGCAGTACCAGATCCAGGTCAACCCCTACGCGCTGCACAAATACGGCCTCTCGCTTGAGGACATCGTGGAGGCCGTCCACGGCAACAACCGGAACGCCGGTGGGCAGTTCCTGGTTCTCGGCTCGGAGGAACACCTCGTAAGAGGCGTCGGCCTTCTCGAGACCCTGGACGACATCCGGCGCATACCCATCAAAGTCGAGGGCGGCGTTCCGGTGCGAATCGGGGATGTCGCGCTGGTCGAATACGGCAACGAGATCCGGCGGGGAGTCGTGACGCGTGACGGCAACGCGGAAGTCGTCTCGGGGATGGTGCTCAAGCTCTACGGCGAGAACACGTCGCGGGTTATCGAGCGCCTCTATGACAAGGTGGAAGAGGTGAGGGCGTCGCTTCCCGCCGGAGTCGAACTGGTTCCCTATTACGAACAGGCCGAGCTCGTCAGGGAGGCCACGGGGACGGTGAAGCGGGCGCTACTCATAGGCGCCGCCCTCGTCTTCCTGACGCTGGTCGCTTTCCTGGGCAACTTCAGGACGGCGGTGATCGTCGCGGTCTCGCTTCCGCTCTGCGCGCTCATCGCCGTGATCGCGATGGATAGATTCGGTATCTCCGCCAACCTCATGTCCCTGGGCGGAATAGCGATCGCCATAGGCATGCTGGGTGACGGGGCGATCGTCATGGTTGAGAACATCTATCGCCATCTCAACCGGGAAGACAGGGGCCCCGCCGATGAGAGGCACGTTATTGCCGAGGCGGCGGCCGAGGTGAGCCGTCCTATCGTGTTCTCGATCATCATTATCGTGGCCGTTTTCCTGCCCATCTTCACGCTCCAGGGCATCGAGGGGAAGATGTTCTCCCCGATGGCTTTCACCATTTCCTTGGCGCTCCTGGGCTCGCTCGTGACCGCGCTCCTGGTCTCACCCGTGCTCTCGTCGTATCTTCTGCGCGAGGGAAGGCATGCGGAGTTCGTGTTCCTGCGCAAGATCAAGAAGGCGTATCGTCCCAGGCTGATCTGGGCCGTAGCCAACCGGCGCGCGGTGGTGCTCGCCGCGCTGGCCGCGTTCATCGTGAGCCTGGTCGCCCTCGCCTTCATCGGGACGGAGTTCATTCCCACGCTCGAGGAGGGGTCCATTCTCATCGGCGTGTCCATGGCGCCTTCGATATCGCTCGAGAAGGCCACCGAGACGGTGATGCGCCTCGAGAGGCGCATCATGACTTTCGATGAGGTCGATGAAACGGTGTCCCGCATCGGGCGGCCCGAAGCCGGGAGCCATCCGCATCCCGTGAATTACGCGGAGATTCACATCGAGCTCAAGCCGGTGGGCGAGTGGACCGGCTACGGCAGCAAGCGCGAACTGGTCGCCGCGCTCGACCGTGAACTCTCGACCTACCCGGGCGTCAACCTCAACTTCACGCAGCCCATACAGAACGCCTTCGACGAACTCCTGTCCGGGATCAAGGCACAGCTCGCCATCAAGGTGTTCGGCGAGAACCTCGATGTCCTGAGGAACAAGGCCAACGAGATCCACACGGCCATATCAGGTGTGCCCGGTCTCGTGGACCTCTCGGTCGAACAGAGCTTCGGCCAGCCCCAGGTCCAGGTCGTGGCCGACCGGCAGGCCTGTTCCCGCTACGGCGTGACTGTCGGGGACATTCTCGAGATAGTCGAACTCGCAGTGGGTGGGGAGGTCATCGACCACATCTACCTCAACACCAGGCGGTTCGGCATACACCTGAGATACCAGGAGGAGTACAGGGCCAGCCTCGACGCTATAGCTAACGCACTCGTCGGCGCCGAGGACGGCTCGCTGGTCCCGCTCTCCCAGGTCGCGGCCGTAAGCCAGGTCACGGGTCCCATACAGATCAACAGGGAGAAGAACCAGCGGCGCTGGGTAGTTCAGGGTAACGTCCGGGGCAGGGACCTCGGCAGCGTCGTGGGCGACATTCGCGAGCGCATCGACAGGCAGGTGGACCTGCCGCCGGGCTACTTCATCGAGTACGGCGGCCAGTTCGAGAACCAGCAGCGCGCCATGCAGCGGCTCGGCATCATCGTGCCGGTCGTCATCGGCGTCGTCTTCCTCATGCTCTGGATATCGTTCGGGACGCCGCGGCACGCGCTCATAATCCTGATCAACGTGCCGCTCGCCCTGGTCGGCGGCGTCTTCGGTCTCCTGGTCACGGGCGAGTATCTCTCGGTTCCCGCGTCCGTGGGATTCATCGCGCTGTTCGGCATAGCGGTGCAGAACGGCGTGGTGCTGGTTGCCTACTTCAATCAGCTGAGGCGCGGCGGGAAGACGGTGGAGGAAGCCGTGGTCGAAGGCGGCCTCCTGAGGGTGCGCCCTGTCCTGATGACGGCTCTGACCACGGTGCTCGGGCTGCTGCCCCTCTTGCTTGCGCGCGGCCTGGGCGCTGAGGTCCAGAGGCCGCTGGCCGCCGTCGTGGTGTTCGGGCTGACGACCTCCACGCTGCTCACGCTTTTCGTGATACCGGCCGTGTACAGGTGGATTGAGGGAAGAAGAGAGGAGCCCGTGCGCGGCGACTGAGCTGCGCGGTATGAGGCGCGGCCTGGCGCGTTGCGGGCCGCGCCCGCGTTTCAAATCTCAAAGAAGACGTGGCCCTTGCCGACAGAGGCGATCTTGACGAGTTCGTCCGTCGACTTCCCGCAGATCTTGGAGATGTGCAGATCCGCGCCGTATTCGCCCGCCACCCGGGCCAGGCGCATCACCTCGTCGGTAGTGCAATGGCTGGCATCCAGGCGGAATCCGCCGCCGGCTCTGGCGATCTTGATGAGTTCCTCGATGCTTCGCAGCATGGGGGCCGGACCTCCTTTCGGTTGCGACGGGAGCGCGAAGTCATATGAGGCGCATGAGGACTCCCTGCTACCTGTTCGTAGCGTCCGTCCGCAGTTCGCAATTCCGCTGTCGGGTGTATTTTAAACCCTGCGAGTCGCGTATGTCAATCCATTAGGCAGGCTAGCGAATGAAGACGATACGGAAGGCGGCGTGCGCCCCGCGGTGTTCGAGCCGGCAGTAGTACACTCCGCTCGAGACGGGGCTGGCGCGGCCGTCCAGTCCGTCCCAGGCGACCTCGCAGCTGCCCGCTCCCGGGTGCGGGGCGTCGAGCATACGGACCAGCCGACCCTCGATGTCGTATATACCCAGGCGGACGGGGTAAGGGCCCGCCCCGTCGGGCAGAGTGTATCTTATGATTGCGCTGTGGCGTGCGGGATTGGGGCAGGCCGCGAGCAGCTCCGTCATGGCGGGCCCCTGTTCCGCCGGCAGGCCGGCGTACGCCTGCTGTACGAAAGCGACGTCGTAGGGCGGGACCCCTACATCCACGGCGCCGAGTAGCGTGTCTGCGGGAATGTCGTATATACGGACGCGCGGCCGGGTCGCGTCCCGGTCGCATAGATAGAGTTCCCCCTGGCGATTGATCTCGATGCCGGCGAGCGACGCCCCCGAGCCGGACTTCTGAATGTAGAGCGTGTCCATCACCTCTCCGGTCTCCCTGTCAAAGCAAACCAGGCGGCCGAAGTTGGAGGGCCAGGGCACCGAGTCCATCATCACCGCGTAGCCTTTGTTTCCCGGCGACAGGACTCCGTCCATGACGTCCCCGCCGAGCTGCGCCTCGGTGGTCACGACTCTCTTGCGCTCCAGCGTGAATGGGTCTATGACCTCGATGCCGCCGTCCATGACGCCCCAGGCGCCGATACAGCCGACCACCAGCTCGCCGCGGCAACGGTCGTAGCGAAGTTCCGTGTACGGATTGGGCAGAGTGAGCCAGATGGGCTGGACGCCAGGGGTGGCCGGGTCGACGTCGACAAGCGTGTCGGCGGCCGCGTCAATGACGGCGATCTTGCCCGGCCCTTCAGGAAGCCAGGTCGCCCGGTTGATACAGTTGAGCGTTACGAATACTCTGCCGCCTACGATTTCCATGCGGTCCATCTCGGGTATGCCGTCGGAGTCGGCGAGAGGGGAGAGGTCGATTGCGCCGAGGGAGTCGCCTGTGTATGGGTCGCAGATGAAGAGAGTCTTCCATTCGTATCGCGTCACATACGCCTTGCCGCTTCCGGCCAGCCTGATGTCGTGAGGGTTGGAGCCGTTCCCGACCGAGTACTGGCCGACGGTCGCGAATCCCGAGCCGGGGTCGACGAGCTGGATGTTGTCCGCCAGGTAACGGTTCACGACGAAGACCATGTCCTCGTCCTGATCGTAGTATGCCACGGCGTCCGTGTTGATGCTTGAAATGCTGATGTTCGCGGTCCGCGGCGGGAGTATCTCGATGGTCGAGTAATAGGCGGCCGAGTAGTAGTCGGTGGTCACGACGAAAGCGTATTCATCGGCTGCGGCCTGCCTCGCGCACGCCGCCGCTGTGATCATGAAGACCGCGAGTACCGCGAAGAGGACTGCTTTCTCCGCTCTCATCCGGGGTGCTTCGTCCATGTGATGTTCACCTTTCGTGCTGCCATCAGAGGTTGACGTTGAGCGTTCCGAACATCGAGCGGCCGGGCAGCGGGTAGCCCATAACGTCCTCCACGCGCTCGTCGGTCAGGTTTCTGACCTCGATGGTGAACGACGCGCGCGGAACACCGGTGGGCGCCGTGACGCCCAGGGCGTGAAAACGCCGTATGTCGAACAGCGGCCCCTTGTTGTTGGGAGCGACTCCGTTGTAAGCGTTCCAGTAATTCCCCGACACGTAATCGTATTCGTAGAATGCCGAGAGCCCATGCCCCGACCATGAGAGCCCGGCGTGGGCCTCGAGGCCGGGCCTGTTCGGGAGGTACTTGCCGTTGGTGTAGCTGACCGGGCCCGTGTCGATCGCCCGGATCCTTGTGACGTTACCGCGAAGGGCGAAACCGTGGAAGTCGCCCGCCGAGAGCGAGACCTCATAGCCCTCTATGTCCGCGCTGTTGATGTTCACCGCCTGGGCTGCGCGCGCCCACTGGAGGTACGTGTACATTATGAGGTCCTCCACGTCGGACCAGAAATACGCGAATTCGGCTGAGACCGACTTCCCCTGCCCGAGGAACCGGTCCCAGGAGATGCCTACGTCCCGGTTGAGCCCCGTTTCTGGTCTCAGGCCGGGATTGGGCACCACCATCCCGCGGTACCCGAAAAGCTCCATGAGCGACGGTATGCGGTAATAGCGGCCGTAATTGGCTTTAAGTGTGAATCCGGCGCCGGGTTTTACGATGAGGCCAACCGAGCCTGAAGGCTGCGAGCATGTAACCCGGGTGTCGGACATGTTCCTGAAGTACGCCGCCATGTCTTCACGCACTTCCGCAAACGGCGTCATGTTGTCCGTGTAGGACTCGAACCTGGCCGCCGGGACGACTCGGAGCCTGTCCCCGCAGGCGAATATCTCATCTTCGATGGACGCGACGACTGTATTCCTGGTCTGGGTCTCGCCGTCCACCGCGGCGGCGGCGATTTCCTCAGGGCGGAAGGTTTCGCGCGTGAATGACGCGAGGCCGCGGATAGACTGGTGGAGGGCGGGAAGCGGAAGCCCCCAGCGGAAGCTGCCGCCGAAGGACGTCGTGCGGTTCTTCTCGCCGGGCCGGCCGCCCGAGACGATGGGCTCGGCGTCCGTGAAGCGGTCGATCTGGTAGAGGTAGTGTAAGCCCAGCTCCATGCGAGGGAGGCTGCTTGTGGGGTCATGGAAGTGCCAGGAGGCGTGAGTCAGATTGTATTTCTTCGCCAGCGCCTCAGTTGCCGACTGCACCGTGCTGTATCCGGGAAGCCCCTGGTTTCTATGGTAGAACTGGTTCGAGAGCACAAGCGTTCCGCCCGCCAGGGGCCCGGTGGCCTTGGCGAGGCCGTCCACTTCATCCAGGTGGTTGTTCAGGCGCCGGGTCACAACGTCGTCGCCCGGTGTGTAGGGGGTGCCATTATCGTCCAGGAACTCGTAATCGCCCTCGGTGGAGAGATAGGATACCACCGTGAGGAAATTCCAGGCCCGGCCGGAGAACGAATAGCTGCCGCCTACCCGCGTAGTCGCAAGCGAGCCGTATGACACCTCGAGCTGGCCGCGGCCGCGCTCGCCCGGGTCCTGCGTCACCAGGTTCACGACGCCGCCGATGTTGCTTCCGCTGAGGTCGAATGGGCCGTAGCCGCGATAGACTTCGATTCGGGAGAGCGTTGCCGTGGGGAGGTCGGCGAGGTTGACCATTCCCGCCTGCGCCTGGTGAAGCGGGACGCCGTCGAGATACACCCTGACCTGCTGGGGTGAAGATCCCCTTACCGATGCCGTGCTGTAGGCCCCGTAGCCACCCGTGCTTCTGACGTGAAACCCGACCGCCCGCGCGAGGTAATCGCCGGCGCTCGTCACGCGCCGGCTCACGTCGTCCATGGGCACAATGGCGATGAAGCCCGGCCGGTTCGCGATGTCGGCGATGTTCTCGATTCGCTCGGCTTCGACCAGGATTTCGGACAGGTGGTAGACCGAGTCCCGCAGCGTAACGGTCGGGGAGCCCTCACCGGCGCGGGCCGGACATAGAAGCGCGGGCAACATTGTGAGCGCAAGCGCCGCGCCTGGTATGGTCTTACTTGCCTTCACCAAGAGCCCTCGCCCGGTGTCAAGCCAACCCACGGGACTCGCGGCGAAAGACGAGAAAACCCGGCTCTTCGCATGAACCGGGTCCATCCCGCCTCTTTGTCGCGAAGAGTTCCGCGGGGCGTCCTCGGCAGGTCTCCTGGCTTATGGTTCGAGCGCCTCGCCCCGCCTTCCAGGTCACCGGGCAGGTGGCCCGTGGCATGTTGAGGTTCGGCTAACCAATTACAGTGGCGGGACCGCGGAGGGGTTTCACCTCACTTCCCTTTTCAGTCGATACCGACACCGAGGAACAGTATTTGGTTTTCGTATGGGAATCTACCATGCGCGGCGGGGCATGTCAAGATGAGAAGCCCGCGACCGGGCAGGCGGCGCTACTACTGCTGGTGCAGCTCCTCCGGTTCGCGTATTTCCATCTTGCCCTTTCGCAGCGCCCGCTTGAACGCGTGCACCACCGTCGGGTCGAATTCCGTACCGGAAGCGCCGTCGATGATGTTTTTCGCCTCGAGTGGCGAGACGCCTCTGCGGCCGGGCCGGCCGGTTGTCAGGGAATCATATGCATCAGCGACCCTGACTATCCGGGCCTCCAGGGGAACCTCTTCGCCCGTGGCCGCGGCGCTGTTGCGGGCGTCATAGCTGACGCGATACGTCAGGACTATGGGGACTATTCGGTGGATGGGCCCGCCGGCGATCTCTTTCGCGCTTGGGGTCCGGGCCCGGCTGCCCCCGGCTCCCGCTTTTTCCTGCTTCGTGAGCCTGGCGGCTTTATAGAGCAGGTCCCTGCTCGCTTCCACGTTCGCGATATCGTGGAGGAGGGCCGCCGCCCGGACGTCCTCTACCCGCTGTGGGCTGAGGCCCCGGTACTCCGCTATACGCGATGCGTATACCGATACCCGGTATGCGTGGTTCTCCGAGTGCTCGTCTTTGCAAACAAGCTGCTTGAGGATGATGAGCAGGCCGTGATATGTCTGCCTTAGCTCCTCGATGCGCTCCTTCTCCCTCTCATGCAGCGTGCCCATCGCGTACGCGGTGAGGACCAGGATGCCGCCCCATACGATGACGTCGTACTGGCCCTTATAGACTTCCCCCGAGTCCAGGAAGACCAGCGGGTTTACGTAGGCCAGGAGACCGACCAGAAACACGCTTGCGAAGGCCGTAAGCACGGCGTGGCGCCTTCCGTAGAAGTAGGCCGAAAGCAGGGTCGGCATCGTGTAGAACCCGATGACCATGCGTTTGGCGGTCACCAGGTAGTTCATCGCCCCCGCGATTGCGAGGATCGCGAGGATGAGCCAGAGCTCTTTGTTCACCTCGTAGAACCTGTGCTTCATCCCGCCCCCCCTGGGGACCTCGTCTGAGGGATCCGGGCCGGCCTGATCTTCCGAAAAGCGTTTGGCTCGCTGAGTCGTCGGGGAGCCCGGCGGGCAAACCCCGTCTATGACGCGCATATCCGTATCGTTATCCCGCATCACGCCCTCCTGTCGTGAGACCTGAACCGCATGGGACCGCATCCGGGAAGCCGGATGGTTCACGCGCTTCACGGCGCGAGCAACCGGGCTTCGTGGCGCGGCCGTCAATCTCTGCAACCGCTTATTCGGCAAATAGGTTCGCATACTGTAGGGTTTGTTGAGGGTCGCGGCCCCGGCCGGGAGTGAGCAGCGCTCCGCATGCCCGAAGAGCGCCGCCTTCGGGATTGAAAAGGTCCCGGCCCTGCGCTAACCTGCAGGCGCGGAAGCCCAATCGCTTTCGAGTGAATAACCGCGAAGTCCGGTTCGTAGTACTGGCAGGGGTCCGGATCGGGCCCTGGAATGGAGGGTGACAAGATGCAGGGCAGTATCGTCTATCCGAGCTCCAAACTGATGAACAAGTTCTTCATAATCGCCGCACTGGTCTACGGCATTCCGGCCCTGTGCATCCTGGTCTTCTTCTTCGCGCTCATGGCCCATCACGGGATCGGTCTGGCGGAGCCGCAGGGGGTCGTCTTCTTCAGCGTATTCGGGATATCGAGCGTGGTACTGTGGGTGCTCCTGGCGGCCCTCATTCCGCCTTATTTCCGGTCCATATCCTACGAGCTTACCGACAAGGAGATCATCGTCCGGAAGGGGATAGCGACCAGGGTCGTGAAGACCGTCCCCTACAGGACCATCACCAACATCGTGGAGGCGAGGGACCTGATCGACCGCTTCTGCCTGAATCTCGGGAGCATCAGGATACAGACCGCCGGGATGAGCGGCACTGCGGGCTATGAGGCGAGCCTGGACGGCCTCGAGGACTGGTCGAGGGTGAACCGGGAAGTCCAGGACAAGCTCCGCGCCTTCCGGGGGGCCATGAGCCCCACGGCTGCCGAAGTCGAGGGCGAAGCCGCCGGCGGGCCCGTGCTCGCCGACGTGCTCGAGGAGCTCAGGGCCATAAGGACTGCCCTGGAGAAGAGGTCTTAGGCCCGCCTCTCAGGGCACGTATGTAACTTCAAGGTAGGGTATGAAGTGGCCCTCGGCGGTTACGCTCTTGTTCTCTTCACCGCCGGTAGTGACCGGGGCTTCCACCATCTGGTACTTCATGCTCGGCCAGTAGGACGTTTCGACTTTCACCACGTACTCGCCGGGCGCAACCATGTTCCCCATGTGGTCGGTCAGGTCCCAGACGTATATGTGGTGGCCGAGATCTATGCTCGCGGCTGTGACCCCATCGACGTCTACGAAGCCAGATGTACTGGACCAGACAGGGAGGTTTATCTGCTGCTCCTTGGCGAAGCCGCTGAAGCCCGAGATGTATACCGTCTTCAGGAACTCGCCCCGGGGCGTCTCGACCCATATGGCCGTCTGCGGCGCGAGCTCATCTTTGAAACCGAGCACGAAGTCGATTATGACTGCGGGCTTGTCGATCTTGGAGACGTCGATGTGCTTGACCCCGGGGTTCATCTGGTCGTACACGAGACGTGCGGCTTCCTGGTCGGGGTACTCGGTAACCGTCCTGATCCAGTACGTCATGGACTTCTTGAGACTCGCCTGCCCCAGCCAGTAGAGGGCCTGGGATTTGACCTCGTCCGAGGCGTCGCTCTCGAGGAGCGCGTTGAGGTCTTCGATTGCGTCATCCAGCCTTCCCACGAAGAACGGCATCTGGATTCCGATGATTGCCCGCATGAGTCTCATGTCCGCGTTCTCGGGGTCCAGGCGCACCACGGTGTCCGTGACGCGCATTATTTCGAAGGCGAGGTTGGTCATGTAGTCGGTATCCTCGTATATCTTCTCGTTGTACCCGCCTTCGACCGTCGCTCCCAGAACCTGGACGAGCGCGACATAGGCTTCGACGTATGAGGAGTCCAGGTCTATTGCATTCCTGAGAACGGCGTCCGCGGCGTCCATATAGCCTTCCATCATGTAGGCCCTGCCGAGTTCGACCAGAAGCCCGGGATTCCCGGGGTCGGCTTTTATCCGCCCCCGGATTTCTTCTATCTCGGGTGTAGTAGGGACATCTTCAAGGACCATGCGCTCACGCTCGGCGTCGGCCGTTTCCATTTGCTCCAGGGCCTTCGCAGCCGCCTCGGCCTGTGGCGAGCCGGGTGCGGCGTCCATGAGCCTGGTATAGGCCTTCTTCGCGAGGTCGGCATCGCCCCTGGCCATGAGAGCCCGGCCCAGCATGCTGAGGCCCTCGACGTATGTCTCGGTCGACACGCTCTCCGTGTCCTCCTCGTGGGCGGCCACGACGTACTGGAGGTCCCTTATGCCCTCGTCGCGCTTGCCGAGGAACTCGGGAACGCTTACGCCCATTATGCCGCGGAAGTAGCGCGCCAGGACATTGTTATGGTCAAGCGCTACAGCCTTGTCCAGAATCTCGAAAGACTCTGTAACGAGCCTGCCGGCCTCCATGTAGTCGTTCGTGCGGCCCGCCATCATTCCCGTGTAAAGGCCGAGATAGGCCTGGACGCGGGAGTGCTCGGGATGTTCCAGAGCTGCAGCCTGCATTACCTTGAGGGCCGCCGCCACGTCGTCGCCTTTATGGAGCTCCTGCGCCTCGTTTATATAGTCCTCCGCCTCCCGGGCAGCCGCGGCCACGGCCAGGATGGCCGACAGGACAAGCACTATGACTGCAACGCGTGATATCATTCTGTCCTCCTTTTCAGCGCCCCGCCTCGAATGAACCTGCTTACGGCAGATTATAAACATACGCCGGGTGCTTGTCCAACTTATTAGACCCGGCCCCCGCGGCCCGACGAGCGGCGTGACATTCCGCCTGTCTTGTGATATAATTGCCGGGCTGCGGTAGAAAAGGCTTCAGGGCGAAGGAAGGTGAATCATATGAGACAATCTGCACGGCTTCTTGCTTTCGTGCTGCTGGGAGTCCTGGCCGTCGCGACGGCGGCCCGGGCGGGGGCGCCAGAGGTTGCCTGGGCGCTGGAGTACGGCGACTCGGGGAACAACATGGGCTACTGGATCGAGGAGTGCTCCACATCGGGGTACATAATGTCGGGGTCATGGGCGGGCTCCGGTCCCGATGACTTCGATGCGCTCCTGATGCGATTGAACCCGCACGGCGACACTCTCTGGACCAGGACCTGGGGAGGCACGCTGCAGGACGCCGCGCTCTGCGTGCGCGAGACGGCCGACGGGGGGTTCATCATCGCCGGCTATACCCAGCGCGTTCCCGGCAACAGCGACGCCTGGTTCATAAGGACTGACGCCGACGGCGACACCCTCTGGACGAGCCTGTTCGACTTCGGCGATTTCGACTTCCCTTACTGCATCGAACAGATGCCGGGCGGCGACTTCATCGCCTGCGGCGGCACATCGGGAGCGCCGCCGCAGGACAGCCTCGACGTTCTGGTAATGCGTATTGACGGGAGCGGGCGCGGCAGGTGGAAACTCATCCTGGAAAAGCCGGGTGACGAACGCGCCATAGAAATCTGCAAGACCTCCGACGGCAACGTGGCGGTGGCGGGGTTTACGGCGATGGGAGGCGACCAGGGCGACATATTCATGGTCAAGGTCGACGCCGCCAGCGGCGACACGCTCTGGACCCGCACGTATCAGGACTCGACCCACGCAATATCTTCGGGAATCCGGGAGGCGCTTGACGGCGGCCTGGTCGTCTGCGGGGGCATCATGAACGACGTGGAAGGCTGGGGCAAGGCGTTCCTCATGAAGACGGATGCGTCCGGCGACTCGACCTGGATGAAGGAGTTCGGGGGGCCCGGGGACCGTCAGTACGCGAGTTCGGTGGTGGTGGCGCCCGACCATGGCTATGCGATCGGCGCGAGGCGCGACACGTCGGGATCGGGGGATTACGATTTCTACTTCTTGAGGGTGGATGCGTCCGGAGACACGCTCTGGACCAAACACGTAGCGCAGGCGGACAGGCACACACTCACCTGCATGTCCATTACCAGCGACCTCGGTTACGTGAGTTGCGGCGAGGGGCGCGTATTGCCGTCGCCTGACCGCACCGTCTTGCTGATGAAACTCACCGAGGACGAAGCCGGCGTCGTCCACGTGGACCGGCTCGGCCTGCCGGACCTGCTGACGGTCGACGGGGCCAACCCGTTCACCGGGACTGTATCCTTGAGATACGAGATCCCTTCGGCCGGTCACGTTAAGCTGGCCGTATACGACGTAGCGGGAAGGAGGGTCGCCACGCTGGCCGACGGACTCGAGGGCGAGGGGCTCCATAGCGTGAGCTGGGACGGCCGGAGCCTGACCGGCGCGGAAGTGAAAAGCGGGGTCTATTTCATCAGATGTGAAGCGGCGGGCAGGAACGCCGTCGAGAAAGTGCTCGTACTCAGGTAGAAGAGGCGGGGCGCATGGCCTCGTCGAGCGAAGGAAGGTGATCGACATGAAGGACGCATGTTTCGGAAGCGTGCTTGTTGTGATGCTTGTGCTTGCCGGGGCGGCGTCGGTGCACGCGGCCGCCCCCGACCTCGATTGGGCGGATGTCTACGGTGATACATTAAGGGACGTGGGCTACTGGATAGAGGAGCACTCCAGCCAGGGATACCTGGTATCGGGCTACGCGGACTTCGGCCTCACGGGCATATCCAGCGCTTGTCTCATGAGGCTGAACCCGGCGGGAGACACGCTGTGGACGAGGACATACTGGGACACGGTGCCCGGAGCGGTGGTATGTGTCCAGGAGACTCACGACGGCGGGTGTATTCTGGCCGGCTACATTGAGCGAGTGCCCGGAAATCTCGACGCGCTCTTCATACGCACCGACGCCAACGGCGATACCCTCTGGACGAGCAGTTTCGATTTCGGTGGCAACGACGTTCTGTACCGCGTGCTTGAGACTCCCGACAGCGGCTTCATCGCCACCGGTTTCATCTCCCCGCCTCCGGTGCCGGGAACCACGGACGTCCTCGTCCTGAGGATTGATGGGGACGGGAACGGAGTATGGAAGACCATCTGTGGAGGCCCGGGACATAACCGGGGGTATGACATTTGCGAGGCCGGCGACGGCGACTATGTGGTATCCGGTTACACGGAGACGGCTACGGAACTCGCCAATCTGCTGCTCATTAAGTTCGAAGCGGATAGCGGCGATTCGCTGTGGGCCAAGACCTACGGTGATACAGCCGGCGAATCAGGGCGCTCGATTGAGGCAACCCATGACGGAGGTCTCGTGGTCGCGGGAAGCAAGACAGACTACGGGCTCGACATGATCGCGGGCTACATCGTGAGAACCGACGCCGGCGGCGATTCGCTGTGGACGAGGGTCTACAGAGAAACGAGTGCGTACATATCGCTGTACTCGCTTGCCCTGACCGCCGACAACGGATTCATTTGCTCGGGGTACTATGACACCTCGAGCACCGGTAACAGCGACTGCTATTTTCTCAAGACGGATGCGGACGGGAACGTGCAGTGGACGAAGGAGGTCGGCAAGGACCCCCGGGAGGCCGCTACCAGCGTTACGGTGACGAGCGACCTGGGTTACGCTTCAACGGGGTACAGCCGGGAGCTCCCCGGAGAGGACTTTAACTTCATCGTCGTGAAGCTCGGCGAGGACGACGCGGGCGCGGACCCGGTGGAGGGCCTGCGGCAGCCCCTGCTGCTCTCCGTCGACGGCGCCAACCCGTTTACTTCGACTGTGCCCGTGAGATTCGAGTTGGCGGCGACGTCGCATGTGAGCCTCGCGGTGTACGACGTCGAGGGCCGGCAGGTGGCCCTGCTCGCCGATGCGGTTGAGTGCGCGGGATCGCACCGCGCGGTTTGGGACTTGAGAAACGCCTCGGGCAGCCTCGTACCGAGCGGCGTTTACTTCATTAGATGCGCCGCCTCGGGCTTGAGCGGAGTCCAGAAGGTCATAGTTCTGAGATAGAAATCTGCTTTCGCGAAAGGGGCGGCGCGGATATGCCGCCCCCGCCCGCCGCCTGCCGCGATCTTCCCGTTTTGGTTTTTTTTTAAGATTCCCTGCCTTCCTTCCGATAGATAAACCAGCCAATTCGGTTCGGAGGGAGGCATGAATGGCACGAACGAAGCAGGCGTCTCACGAAGTGACTTATCTTTCTGTAGCGGTACCCGGTTACAGGGGTTACACTTGCTGGGAGGACGCGCGGAAGAGTGACTGCGCGCTCTCCGAAGAGCTGCTCTCCAACCTCAGCGACACCGTCGCCGCGGTCAAGAGGATGGTCCGCGAAGCGGGTGAGTCGCTCGACGACACCATCAGGAGAGACCTGGGCGAGATAGAGGAGAAGTGCGAGACGATCGCCAAGTTCCTGGGTGACTTCGCCCTGTCGCAGGACGCCGTCAAGGACCTCAGGGGCAACGGGCAGATGGGTGAGCTCACGAGCCTCGACTACCTCATTCTCGAGAAAGTCGGATACATCAACCAGTCGCTTTCGGCCATGGAACTCGAAGAGGGCGCCGGCATATCTCCCGATGGGCCCGAATCGGTCAGGGAACTGGTGGATGATCTCGGCGACCTGCTCAAGGAACGCGCCGGGCTGGTTTCCGGCTAAGCCGCCTCGGAAGCGGCTTCCTTTATGAGCGCCAGCGCTATCTCATTCCTCTGCATCTGGTTGGTGCCTTCGTATATCTGCGTGATCTTGGCGTCGCGCAGCATCTTCTCCACCGGGTAGTCGTGCATGAAGCCGCGGCCGCCGAAGACCTGGATCGCGCGGCGCGCGACCTTTACCGCCGTGTCGGAAGCGAAGAGCTTTGCCATGGCCGACTCCTTGCTCGTCCTGCGGGCGCCCGAGTCGATCATCCTGGCCGTGGCGTAGAGGAGGGCCCTCGCGGCCTCCACCTCGGTCGCCATGTCCGCGAGCGTATGCTGTATGCCCTGCAGGGAGGCTATGCTCTGGCCGAACTGCTTCCTCCGCGTGGCGTAGGCGACGGCCTCGTCGATGGCCCCGGCGGCGATGCCGACGGCCTGGGCCGCCACCCCCGGCCGGGTGGCATCGAATGTCCTCATCACGGCGAGCAGCCCGGTGCCCTCTCTTCCCAGGAGGTTTGCGGCCGGGATGCGGCAGTCCTCGAACAGGAGCTCGCGCGTGGCCGAGGCCCTGATTCCCATTTTGTTCTCTTTCTTGCCGAACTCGAACCCGGGCGTTCCTTTCTCCACCACAAACGCCGAGATGCCCCTGGCGCCTTTCTTTTTGTCGGTGACCGCCATCACGGTGTAGATCTCCGCTTCGCCGCCGTTGGTGATGAAACACTTGGCCCCGTTCAACACGTAAGAGTCCCCGTCCCTGTCGGCCGTGGTCTTCATGTCGGTGGCGGCGCTTCCGGCGTCGGCTTCGGTGAGGGCGAACGCGGCCAGGTGCTCACCCCGGGCGAGAGGCGGCAGGTACTTCCTCTTCTGCTCGTCATTCCCCATGAGCAGGATGGGATAGGTGCCCAGGGCGGTGCCTGCCAGGCAGAGGGCGATGCCGCCGTCCACTCTGGAGAGCTCTTCAACAACGAGTACGAGCTCCATGACACCGTCTCCGGTGCCTCCGTATTCGGCGGGGATATAGACGCCGAACAGCCCCGCCTCGGCGAGCACTTTGACTATGTCCCATGGGAAGGTCTCGTCGGCGTCGTACTGCTGACGCACGGGCTTCATGTGCTCCCGGGCGATCCCCCTGGTGGTGGCAACAAGTTCCTCTTGTTTGTCGGTCAATCCGTAGTCCAATTCTCGCCCTCCATCTCAGATTGAGTGGGTAGATACTATCCTCTGGTCTGGTAAGGGTCAAGTGTGCATTTCAAGACCTGACCCCCTCTGTGGTGACCCCCTGTTGACGGGTTGCGGGGGAGGTTGGTAAAGTGGGAAGCCGAACGCATAACCGGAAAGCGAG
>CAZSBE010000038.1:0-26206 GCA_964604955.1 uncultured bacterium | reverse complement strand
GTAGTCACCCCTCGTTTCGTCGACCCCCACGGCGCTGCGGACTATCCCGGCAAGAGTCTGAATCTCGCTGGCCGGCCTCGGCACGAAGTTCTTCGTGGCCTCTCCGTACTGGTCCGTGCCCTGCTCGTACTTCCCGTCCACCATAACGGCGACGGATAGCTTCTCGATGTTGCCGACCTCGTTGGCTATGCTCTCGACCGTGCGGCCCATTTCGTAGTTGGTGACCGATGTTTCGCTGCGGTCTCCGCTCTGGCCCTGGGTCGTCTCGATTCTCTCTTCGCTTCGCACCACGGCGGTTTCCGGGTCGTAGGTCTCGGTGCTGCTCTCGATCCGCCTGAAGTTGAGCACCGCTGAGACCCTGACTACGGACCTTCCCGGGCCGACCACTTCGTCCAGGAGCGTCTGAGCTTTGCCCTCCAGATAGGTCTCCACGGACCGGGCGAGCTCGAGCTGGTTACTCGGTTCGCCTTCTGAGTCCGGGAAACCCCTCGACATCATCGTGCCGCGCGAATCGAGGATGGTGACCCGGTTGGGCGCCAGACCCTCCACGCTGCTCGCCACGAGGTAGGCTATGCCTTCTATCTGCCTGCCGGTAAGGCTGTGGGCAGGGTTCGTCTTGAGGACGACCGACGCCGTCGCGGGCTGCTCGTCTTCTTTGAAGAGCGGGCGCTCGGGGATTACTATGTGAACCCTTACGCCGTCGACTTCCTCCATCTGGCTGATGGTCTTGGCGAGCTCGCCCTCCAGGGCCCTGCGGTAGTTGACCTTCTGCAGGAAGTCGGTCATCCCGAAGAGATTGCCGTCGAAGATTTCGAAGCCGACACTGCCGCTCCTGGGGAAGCCCTCGCTGGCCAGACCTATCCTGGCCGCGTAAACCTGGCCCGTGGGGACCTGTATGCTGCTGCCCCCGGCGGTGATCCTGTAAGGGATCTTCTTGGTATCGAGTTCCTGGACGACCAGGCCCGCATCTTCAGGGCTCAGACCCGAATAGAGCGTCGAGTAGCCGGCCCTTGATGCGATAATGCCGCCGACGATGCCGACGACGACAACCGCCACCGCAGTGCCGATGATCATCATGCGCTGGCCCGGCGTCAGATTAGCCCACATAACGCCTAGTCTCGAATTTCCTGCTGTGTCCGCCATGTCGCCTCCTGCGTCACGGCCCTAAGGCCGCTTACATCGAGATCTTCGATAACTCGTTGTATGCGTTGATGAGTCCGTTTCTCACCTCAACCAGGAGCCCGATGGCCATGTTGGCCTTGTTCACGGCCAAAACAACGTCGTGAACGTCCTGGATACTGCCCGCTGCAAAATCATTTATGGCCGAAGTCGCCTCGTGGTCCGACCCTACGGCTTCCGAGATAACGTCTTTGATCATTTCACCGAAGCCGGCCCCGTCCCCTCCCTGGGGTTGCGGCCTGGGAAGCTCTTCGGGAAGCTTGAATATGCGCATCGAAGGGCTGACGCCGTTTACATTGATCCCGCTCATCTACATCCTCCTCGCTACATCTCCAGAGCTTTCTTGACCATGCTCTTGAGCGTCGCCATCGCGGCGATGTTGGCCTCATACGCCCGGGACGCCGTCATCATGTTGACCATCTCCTCGACCGGATTGATGTCGGGATAGGCCACGTAGCCGTTCGGGTCGGCGTCCGGGTGGTGAGGGTCATAGACCATCTTCACCCGCGACGGCGGGTCCTCGAGGGTGCTCACCTCGATATCCGGCTCATCCACGGTTCTGGAGCCGGCGACGCCGGCGTCCGTCCTGCCCATATGCGCGGGCGATGTAGTGGCGAGCTTGAGGGAAGTCCTGAAGCTCTTCGAGGGCACCCTGGTCTCACTGGTGACCTCTTTAACCACAACCGACTTC
This sequence comes from uncultured bacterium, assembly GCA_964604955.1. Lineage (GTDB taxonomy): Bacteria > Arandabacterota > Arandabacteria > Arandabacterales > JALGWA01 > JALGWA01. Next base: position 24,336 of record CAZSBE010000038.1, on the reverse strand, counting down.
CTGCGATAGGGCCCGCCCTCCTGGGTACGCGTCGTCTCGGAATTGGCGATGTTGGATGCGATCGCTTCCATTCTCCTGCGCTGGGCCGAGAGCCCGCTTCCTATTGTCTTCATCACGCTGAAGAGCATTCCTGCCATTACGCTATCCCCTTATTAGAACTGTCCCGTTATAGCGGTTCTCAGAGTCTGCGTCCGCTTGGCCATGAGCTTGGCCGCGGTCGCATAAGCCAGCTCCGCGTCCGCCAGTTCGGCGGCTGTCTGCTCCAGCCTGATGTCGGGGTTCTCGACTGCAACCTCGTCGACGACTTCAGAGTAGCCGCGGGCGGCCTCCGCCTCGCGCGCCGACGAGAGATGGCTCTCATGTGTCTTCCGGATTCTCACTTTCCCCGAAACTCGGGCGAGCTCGCTGGCAAACTCGACCTTCTTGGGCTCATATCCTTCCGTGGTCACGTTGCTAAGGTTCCTTGCAGCAACCCTCTGACGGGCCGCGGTCACGTCCAACACCCGCTTGAGCCTCTCGGCCGCGCTGTCAGTTGTGATTCCCGCGTTTTTCATGTTTGCCTCCTGTATGTACCAATCGGCAGTACCCCCACTACGCAATTTCCGAGCCAGTGCCGGCCCGAAAGCGCGCGGGGCCGTAACCCGCTTGCCCGCCAGGCATTAAGGATGTTACGGGGCATACGCCGGCTCCCTTCGGGTCATTCCGAGAGCGGAGCTTTTTTCCGTCAGGGGAGAAGTTCCTTCCTCTTTGTAGAGCTTGAGTTTGTTCCGGAGCGTCCTCGTCGTTATGCCGAGCCTCTCCGCGGCCATGGTCCTGTTCCAGCCCACCGACTCGAGCGTCTTGAGCACAAGGACCTTCTCCATCTCTCTCAAGCTGACCCCCGGATCCAGACTCATCGCGCCCTTCCTCGATGCGCTGGCCGGCGGAACGATCTCCTCGCTGGTGACGAGCGGGCCCTTCCCGATTATCAGAGCCCGCTCGATGCAGTTCTCCAGCTCACGCACGTTGCCCGGCCAGTCATGCGCCATGAGCAACTCAAGGGCCTCGTCTTCAATGCCGTAAACCCTGTTCCGCGCCACCGGGCGGTACTTCGCGATGAAATGGCTGACGAGTTCGGGCACGTCATCCTTGCGCTGCCTGAGCGAGGGCAGGTCAATCGGGAACACGCTCAGGCGATAGTAGAGATCCTCCCTGAACCGGCCCGTCTCCATTTCGGCCTTGAGGTCCTTGTTGGTGGTGGCGATTATCCGCACGTCCGCCTTCTGTATGCGGTCCCCGCCGACCCTCTCAAACTCCTTTTCCTGCAGAACACGCAGCACCTTTGCCTGCATCTGCGTTCCTATCTCACCGATCTCGTCCAGAAGCATGGTGCCCGAGTCGGCGAGTTCAAACTTCCCCATTTTCTTCCTCAGCGCCCCCGTGAACGCGCCCTTCTCATGACCGAAGAGCTCGCTCTCCATAAGGCCGTCCGGGAGCGCCGCGCAATTCAGCCTCACGAAGGGCTTGTCCGCGCGCCTGCTGAGGCGCTGGATCTCGCGGGCCACGAGCTCCTTGCCGGTACCCGTCTCGCCCGTGATGAGCACGGTGGAGTCGGTGGGGGCGACAACGCTTACGAGGTCGTGTATCTTCCTTATCTTGTCGCTCTTTCCCACGATCTCGAAGGACTGCTTTACGGGCGAACGCCCGGCGCCGCTGCCGACGAGTGCGCGCTCGACGACGTCTTCTATCTGGTCGGCGTCGAAAGGCTTCATTATGTAGTCGAAGGCGCCCTGCTTCATGGCCTCCACGGCCCCGTCGACCGTGCCGTAGGCGGTCATCATTATTACCATGGCCTCCGGCCTGAGCGTGCCGGCCGCCCTGAGGACTTCCATGCCGCCGGTGCCGGGCATCTTCTTGTCGGTAATGACCAGGTCGTACTCCTTCTCCCTCAGCATCTGGACGGCGCTGTCGCCGTCCATGGCCTGGTCCACCTCATGATCCCTTCTTATGAGGATCTCCTTTACGAAGTCGTTCATCAGGGCTTCATCGTCGACCACCAGGATCCGCCTGGCGTTTCCATTGCATCGCATTGTCAACCTCCCCTGACTTCTGAATTCACGGCTACCATCTCGGTATCTCCATGACGAATCGCGAGCCGCCGCCCTCCCCGCGCTCATATCTCACTTCTCCGCCATGCAGGGCGGCTATCTTCCTGACATTGGCCAGGCCAAGCCCGCTGCCGCCCCGCTTGGTGGTGAAGAAGGGCGAAAACACCCTTTCCAGGACTTCGTCCGGTATGCCCGGACCGGTGTCGGCGACTTCTATAACAAGGTACTCCCGGGCCGGCCCCGACTTCTTTCCGTTGGGGCCTTCAGGAGTCCCGCGGTCTTTCGAGGTCAGAGTGACTTTGACGCTCCCGCCCTCTGCGATCGCGTCGATCGCATTGCGGAACAGATTCGTGAGCGCCTGCCTCATTCTCTCGACGTCCACCTTGCAGAAGAAGGGGACTTCGGAGAAGGAGGTGTTGAAACGGACCTGCCTGCTCTCGCCCTCGGCGGCAAGCTCGAATATCTCGATGAGCCCTTCCACCTCCCGGGTGAGCTCGGTCCGTTCGCGCTCGAGTTTCACCGGGCAGCCGGCGGTGAGAAGGTCCGAAACGATCTTCTCCAGAGTTTCGATTCCCTCTGTGATTCTCTCGACGAGGGCGAGGCTGTCGGGCTTCGAGGCCAGGTCCCGTCTCAAGAGGCTTGCGAAGCCCTTGATTCCACCCAGCGGGTTCCTGATCTCGTGGGCCACCATCGCGGCCACTTCGCCGACGGTGGCCAGCGTCCTGGTGCGGCTCACTTCTTCTTCCAGAAGTTTCATCTTCGTCAGGTCGGTGAGCACTTCCACTGCGCCGCAGATCTCGTTGTGTCGGTCTACGATGAGCGAAGTGCTGTAGCTCACCGGAACGCGTTTACCTGACCTGGTATTGAACGTCTTCTCGCCCTGCATCACCGGGCTTCCCGTGGCGAGCGTGTAGAGTGGCGTCGATTTTTCGGGGACGCCCGCTCCCAGCGCTTTCGCGTAGGGCCGGCCCTCCACCTCGGCGCTGGTGTAGCCGGTCATGGCTTCGGCCGCGCCGTTTAAGAGAACCACTTTGCCCTGGCGGTCCACGACGATCACGCCGCTGGGAATATTGGCGAGTATATTCTCCACATATGCGAGCGTCTCCCCGTGGGTCGTGAGCGCGCTTTTCAAGTTCTCGTTCTTCTCTTCGAGTTCGAGGTTTATACCGCCCACCGAGGTTCTGAGATCATCGCAGGCCCTCTGGAGCTCCCCGATGGCGCTGGAGAGATTGCAGAGCGGGGCGCCGAACCCGTCTCGTTGCGCCGCCGTCGATTCAGTCCGCATGTCCTTCGCCGCGAGCTCCATCTATTTGCTCCTTCCGGAAATCCTGAGGCCCCGCCTGCAAACGAGATTCTCAAGACTGGATTCCTCCGCTATCAGCTCCTGGAACTCACCGACGAGATCCAGGAACTGCTGCCTGGATTCGTCCGACAGGGGAACGCCGACCTTGCCTGTTTCGGACGCCCCCAGGGACACGGTTATCTCTCGCGAGAGGTCGCGCAGGACGCCTACCCTGTCCCGCTTCTCGGCGAGAATCGGAATGATCTCGTCGAGCGACGCAGAGCGCTCAAGTCTCGCCTCAACGTTCCTGGAGAGGTTCTTTATGTCGCCGATCACGTCCCTGGCGGATTCCATAAGGAGCGCGATATTGCTCCTCGTGCATTCGGAGGATCCGTCGTGTCCCTGGTTCATTACTTGCTCTCCGGGCTTATGTCCGTTCCAGTGAGTTCGCTTAGCGTGTGACCAAACAGCAACACACATGCCAGCTCGGCGGCACCCGAAACATATTTCCCATCGCCCCGGCCGGTACTGCCTTTGCGGCCACAGGACGAAGTGCAATCCTTCCGGTCGTTCTTTCCGCCGCCGGAGAAAGCGGAAAATAATTCCAGGTTGTTGCGGTCCGGATTTTCCTCATCGCCGCGGCAACCCCTCAGTTTTCCTGAAAGGCAACGTGCGCCGGCTGCGGAAGCGCATGGGAGAAATTTGCCGGCGCTGTCGAATCGTGTGATTTCTTTTCCGGCTTCCGCTTCGGGTGACTCACCCGCTGTCTCTCTCTTCCGGGTCAATCGCTCCAACTTTCCGCTCCTTCCTGCCAATTCCTCGAAGCAGGTCACAAAACTGACAACTTTCAACAGTTCCTATCGACAGGACGCCAAGAGACTTTAAGAAAATTCTTCCGGAAAGTTATTCTGGTCCCGGGGGCTCATCCGGGACAGGGCCGCCGCGGACCGGGACGGGCCGCTAAGCCGGGAAAGGGGGAGCGTGGACCGGGAGCGCACGAGGCCTCGGGGGGAGGGCCGGCGAGAGGACAGCCTGGGGCCGGCGACGCGGCCAGGCGGCAGGGGCCCGCGGCCGGTATGCAAAAAGGCGGGGATAACCCCCGCCTTTCTGTCTTTCTCCGCTCGCGCGAGGCTCTAGAGCCCCGCGCCCCTGAACCGAGAAAGCGCCCCAGGATTCACTACACTACTTCCAGGACTGCACTAAGTCGCCGGAATTAGTTCCCCGCTATTCTGCTGTCGCACTCTATTAGAGCGGTCAGTTGCCAGACCGTCTAAGCCAAACTCTGCAAACAATAGGTAATATGTTACTTATATAGACGGAATCGACAAACATTGTCAAGCTTTTTTCAACCCGCAGGGCGATTCCGAGGCACCCAGACGGGCGGGGGCTTCTGCTTGAACCCGGCTCCGTAGAAAGCATCGTCGAGGGCTACGAGCGCCCGCCGGGCAGGGGGGATGTTCACCGCGGACCATGCGACGGCACGATGGAAAGCTGTCGGCGGCTTCGACCATGGACATACGGTCTGGCAGATCATGCACGCCGCTCCCACCCTTCCCCAGTAGAGAAGACACTTCTCCGCATCCGCCTTCCACCTGAGCGTGCCGTTCACCTCGACCTTATCGCCAGCCGGGATCGCGCCGGCCGGACATGTCCTGGCGCACTTGAGACATTTCGAGCAGAAATCCTGAACGCCTATGTCAACAGGCCCGTCGTGCGCAACGGGCATGTCCGTGGTCACGCATGAGATCCTCGTGTTGGCCCCGTACTCGCGGCTCACCATGTAGCCGCAGCGGGCGAGCTCGCCGAGACCGGCATCCACCGCAACCGGGACGACGAGCACGCCGTAGTTGCGGAGATGATGCGCCCTGGCCGAGTAGCCCAGGGTTCTTATGAAGCGCGCCACCTGGGTTGCGACAAGCGCGCTCCTCGAGTAGACCCTCCCCACCTCCAGGTCGGATGCCTCTCCCGGGCCCGCTTTCATGACACCAAAGTCCTGGGCGAAAGCCATGGCGACCGCGTTAATGTGAGGCACGTCTATCGGGTCGCCGTAGCGCCTGCCCGTGTAATGCGCGGGCATGCCTTCGAACAGCGGCGGGTTCGGCTCCTCTCCGCTGAAATAGGGCAGCACCCCCCTGTGAGAATAGACCCACTCCTGTCTCAGGGGACCGGTGCCTGCAAGGTCCGCCCCGAGGTGCAGGGCGAGCGCCTTCAGGACTTTCGAGTTGTCCTCCGGGCTCAGGCCGGCCGGCGGACTCAGGGGCGCTCCGTCGACGCAGTCCGGGAGACCGAGATGGGCGATGGGCGAGAAAGAGCCCTGGTAGTATGCCTTCTTCCAGCCGCTCGCCGTCGTGTCCCGCTTGCCCTGTATGAATGAACCGATCTCGCGGTCGACTTCCGCGAGGTGGGGGTTCCGGCGGTGATACTCGACTTCCTCGGGCGAGCCGGGAACGAGCGCCTCTCTGGCGAAGACGTTGTCGCGCTCGTCGTAGCGCTCTATCCTGCCCGTGATTTCATAGGTGGGGGTCTTCATCACTTCCGTTTATAAGCGGAGCGCGCCGCCGGTGTCAACCCGGGAACCAAAGCAAGGCGGGGCTCGAATCGAGCCCCGCCCGTGAAACGTCCGGCCGCCGAGCCGGCTTCAGGCTGTTAGCGAACCGATATTATCTTATGGACCTTCTCGAACTCCCGGGTCTTCATCCTCACGAAGTACACGCCCGGAGACGAACTGCCGCTGTCCCACTCCCTTTCGTAGCTGCCGGGCTCGAACACCGAGTCGGCAAGCGTGCCCACGACCCGTCCCTGGACGTCGAACACCTCGACCGCGACGCTGGCTGTTCGCGGCACGTCGAAGCTCACGCGCGCAAGGCCGCTCACCGGGTTCCGGCCGGCGATGCGCAGGGCGAACCGGACCGGCACTGGCTCCATGTCACCCGGGTCGATTTTCACCGACGCGAGGTCCGCTGTCACCTCGACATCGTCGATGTACCAGCCCTCGAAACCTATGTACCCGTCGGAGCCGAACTGGAACCTTATGATTGCGCTCCCCGTGTAGCCCGAGAGATCGAATGTCGCCTGCTCCCAGCCGCTGGTCGCGCCGTAGCAGGGAGTGTTCGCATCAAACGGGCTGGCGCTGTTGGGATACACCAGATGGGGGTAGCCGCCCGCGGGAGTTATTTGAGTCCAGGCGAACCCGCCATCGGTTGAGATCTCCACGATGCCGGCGTCCCAGGTATAAGGCGGATTGCCGGTGTATATCTCGGCGTCCAAGTAGTGCCAGAACGTGAGGGTCGCGTCGGGTCCCAGGCAGAGCGCCGGAGTCATGAGGGCCCCGTTGCTGTAGTCCGCGTAGACCTCCGAACCGGCGCCGCCGTTCTTCCAGGAGTAACTCCCGCCGCCAGTGTGGTTGCGATAGGTCTCCAGGTGCCACTCATCGGTGTAGCCGTCACTGACGACTTCATGGGTCCACGGGCCCTCGCCGCTCTCCATGTCATCCACGATGAGGCCGCCCGTAGCGACTGTGGCGAGCCCATTCGACTGCCGCCCGCTGTCCAGAAGTATGTCGAGTACCAGGTCTATCTCGTGGAACACCGGGCAGCCCGGGAATACCTGGAGCACGAACGGGGTCGAGAGCTGGGCCTGCCCCTCCGATGGTATCATGGCGGCGTATGACTCGTCCTGGAGCACAGCCGCGTAGGGATCTGAGGTGCTCAGGTAAACCGCTGCTCCTTCGGCGTCGCCGGACCCGCTGTTGCCGAGCGTGAAGGTCAGCTCGACCGTCTCGCCGGCTTCGAGGCATCCGTCGACATTGCCCACTACCGAATCGTCGACCAGCAGGCCCTCCACGGCGAGGACAGGAGCGTGCGCAGTAAACTCGACATGCCGCGTGACCCCCGTATCGGAGTAAGCGAGGTAGACCTCGAGATCGATCGCCTCCCCGTCGGGAACATCGGGGTCCACGATGAACCTGAGCGCCGTGCTTGCCACGCCCTGGCTGGCAGGCGCGATTGAGGAGAACGACGTAGTGGAGTCCACCAGATTCACGTAGAGGTCCGATGTCCTCAGGGTGGCGTTGACATCCGCCGCCGTGCTCTGGCCGATGTTCTTCGTGGTGATAATCGACTCGATGTATTCCCCGTCATCCAGCATTTCGTCGGAGTTACCCGAGCTTCCACCCGAATTGTCATCGTCCACCGGGAAGTCGGTGAGGATGAGGAGGGCCTCGGTTGCATCGGCAACCGGAATCGTATCGTTATAGACATAGTAATTGTGGGCCATGACGCTCAGATAGACTTCCCCGGTTTCGAGAGCCACGGGGTCGACATACGCATAACCGTCGGCGTCGGTGAGGTCGAAGGAGTAGGTCGAATCGCTGAAGATGCTCACCCTGGCGCCCTCGAGACCGCCGCTGCCCGTGACTCTTATCGCGACCTCGTTCTCATCCACATAAATGGTCTCGGGATAGAGCGCCGTTACTGTGCCGGGGACGCCTGTCCAGATGTCCATCGCCGGGTCGCCCAGGACGACGAGCTCATAGTAGACCCACCTGCCCGGGCCCGTGGCGTCGATGAAGGGGATATTGTCGACCCTCGAGTCCACGTCGGCAAGACCTATGATGGTGAGGTTCTCGCCGAACATGGCGTCGAAGAACTGCCTGTCGTAATACTGGCTCGCTCCCCGCGTGCTGGAGTGGGCGCCCCATCCATAGCGCGTGTTGCCCACGAAGGCCACACATGCATACTGGCTCATCGTCAGGTACTCGGCGATGCAGTCGTCGCCGTAAGTGCCGCTCGACGTCCTGTTGTCAAAAGAGGCCGCATAGCATCCCTGGGAGTAAATGACATTGTAGGTGTTGCTCACGCCGTCGTTCGTGAAGCTGGCGACGTCGCTGTTCACCATCCTCAGGCCATAGGTCGTGTTGCAGTGACCGAGATGGTTCACGATATGCTCGCCGCCGTTGAGAAGCGGTATGAGATCGGTCTTGTCCCATTCGTAGGGATCGAGGTCCCGGTCGTAGAGGGTGCTCACGGTGATGTTGCCGGGGAAGCCGACGGTCGTATAGCCGTGCGTGCCGGCCCCGTCCTTGATCTCGTCTTTGTAGTCGGCTCCCCAGGTCGGGTCGTCCCACAGAAGCTCGCCCACCATCAGCGCGTTCTCGATCTGTCCCGTGACCGGAGCCGTCTGATACTTGATCATCTTGTTCACGAAGTAATTGGCCTGAGCGACCGTGCTCACCGCGGCCCTTCCCGACGACACCTCGGGCACGAGGTCGGCCTCAGCCGGCTCGCCCCAGCGGCTGTCGCCGTCTGTGTTCCAGTTGCCGTCCAGCGCCATGTAGTAGAGGTCAGCCGCTATGTCGCTGTCGACAGTGCCCCCGGCGTCGGCGTAGAGTCCCCTGTGCGGAATGATCTCCTCGTCGCCGCCGAAGAGGACGAACTCGGTACCCCAGTTCTGATAAGCGTCCAGGATGAAGTTTCTGATCTTCATCTGGGTGTCATCGCCGGAGTAATTGCTTGTGATATCCGCAACGAGCACGATCTTGGTTTTGTAACCCTGCTGGTCTTTGAGGTCCTTGAGATTCTCAAACGTGCTCTCAAGGGTCGAATTGGTGATGATTACATAGGGATATGTGTCCGCCGGATCCACTATGGACCCCAGCGTCGCCGGCATACTGCGGGCCTCGTAAGTCAGGGCCTCTGTGATGTTCCCGACCATCCTGCCCAGCATCATCATGTCCGTCTCTCTGCCGCCGCGGAAGGTCTTGAGAGAACGCGTGAGCGCTTCGCTGCTGGGCCTGGTCTCCACCACGACCGTGAGGCGGGGCGTGAAAAGAAGAGCATTATCAGCGGCGACATAGACGGCTGGATAAAGCCTCAGGAAGGCGATGTTATAGCCCCTGAATGTCTCGGTGCCGGCATTGAAGATCCGCTGAGCCGGAAACGGCTCCGGGCTCCCGTAGATCCCGGCGTCGGGCGCGGTCTGCTGATAGGGTCCCTCTTGACTGAGCGGGTACTGGCGCTGGGCGCACTCGAGCGGCGAGTCAAGCGACACCTCTATCGCGTCCGCGGCCTCGACCCACACGCGCACAACGTCCTCGCCCTGGGGGAGGAGTATGCTCATACCGTAGGCCGGAAGCACCGGCTCGCCGGGAAGGCCCACCTCGAGGCAGCCCTCGATGCTCACCGTACTGAAGGCGCCTGAGACCCCGATCTCGGGATCACCGAAGTCCACCGTTTCCCGGATCACGGAAGCGGCGGCACCCGAACATGAGATAATGAGGATAAGAGCGAAGAAAAGACCGGCCAGGTGTAGTCCTTTTCTCAATGCAGTTCCTCCTTATTTGGCGCCAAACAAGTGCAAGAAATCCACTAGATAGCATATAAGAGCGGGCATCCCCGCTCCTCTATTATCCAAGAAATTGTATCACATAACTGCATAGATGTCAAAGGCTTCCTGGGCATCGTTTCACAGGGTGACTTGACTGCCCGCATGACTCGGAGTAAGCTATGAATGCGCAGTTCCTGTCCTGAGGAGGCCCGGAGATGGCGTCAAGAACGGGCGTGAAGTTCCTGATAGGCCTCATCCTGATCTGTCCGCTGCTCTCGTGTTCCGAGACGCTGGAGGTGGACGTCACCCCGCCCGCCCGCGTCACCGACATCAGAATCACGGAAGTGGGCACGAATTACGTCCGGCTGGCCTGGACGGCCCCGGGGAATGACTTGCGCGAAGGGACGGCGGCGGAATACGACATCCGCTATTCGGTGTCGAGCCTGAGCGGCGGGGCATGGGACAATGCCGTACAGTGTGAGGGAGAGCCCGCTCCATCGGAGGCTGGAACCGCTGAGGCCTTCTACGTAAGCGGCCTGGCCTCCAGCACGGCCTACAACTTCGCCTTGCGCGCCCGCGACGAGGCCGGCAACTGGTCCGAAATGTCCGACATAGTCCGGACTCAGACGCTCGGACCCGATTTCATCAGGCCGGCCAGAGTGGCCGACCTCGAGGCCGGCGAGCCCACGTGGCGCAGCATATACCTGACCTGGACCGCGACCGGAGACGATTCCCTCGAGGGTCTCGCCACGGCGTATGACCTGCGCTACTCGGAATCTGAGATCGACAGCCTGACCTGGCAGACGGCCATACAGCATGAGAGCGAACGGCCGCCGGCGGGCTCGGGCATAAGGGACTCGCTCACGGTAGGCGGGCTGCTGCCCCAGACCACCTATTACTTCGCCATCAAGGTCGCGGATGAGGCGGGCAACTGGTCGGCCCTGTCGAACACGGATTCGGCGACCACGCTGGCCCGGCCGGATACCGGGATTCCCGCGGCCGTGAGTGACCTGGCGGCGGGTGACGCCGACTCGGCCCATGTGACACTGACCTGGACGGCAACCGGCGATGACAGTATCACCGGCACGGCAGCCGAATACGACATACGCTACTCGCCCGTGCCCATAAACACAGATACCTGGACCGGATGTGACCCGTGCCAGTCCGAGCCCGTCCCCCAGCCCGCCGGTTCTACCGAGACGTATGTCGCAGGTGGGCTCAATCCCAGGAGCACTTACTACTTCGCCATCAAGGTCGCGGATGAGATGGGCAACTGGTCGGCGCTTTCCAACCTGGCGGAGGCCACAACAACCGCCATGCTCGGAGACACCATACCGCCGGCCGCGGCCCAGGACCTTGAGGCAGCCCTCTATGCGGGAAGCACCGCCCACCTCCGCTGGACGGCGGTGGGAGACGACGGCCATTCGGGTACCGCAGCCGAATACGACATAAGATATATGATGCAGCCTATAGACCTTACCAACTGGGATGAGGCGGACAGGTTGACCTGCTGGCACGGGTGCGTACCCGCGGCCGCGGGCAGCGGCGAAGACGCGATCGTAACCGGCTTCCCGGAAGCCAACACTCTCTATTATCTCGCCATGCGCGTTCGCGACGATGCCTTCAACTGGTCGCCTGTATCCAACCTTGAGACCTACAAGACCCTCTCCTGCACGGGCGGTTATGGCTGTTATCCTTTTGGGCCCCGGGCGGGAGGCGCCACGGACTACATAGGCATCACCTGGCAGGTCTACAAGGGAGACAACTACACCTATGACTACGATGTGCGCTATTCCAGGTCGCCCATAGACGACTGGAACTGGCACCGGGCATCCAGCGGGGGCTACTTGACATACGAGTTTGTGGGCAATCACTGGATTTACTTCTACTACCGTATCACGAGGCTACAGCCCGGCACGAAGTACTATATCGGTATAAGGGCGGGGTCCCCGTGTCAGGATCCCATAAGGCTGCTTACGGCGACCACGGACGGCGAGCCGCTCCCAGCCCCCAAGTTCGCATTGCACCTGGAGGACCACGTGGAGCGCACCTGCCAGACAGGCATGCCTTCAATCGGCTCGCGCGAGGAAACAGTGCGGAGGCTCGACCGCGAACTGCCCTGCGACCTCGATGTCTTCGTGGTCATCTTCGGGCTGGCCGGGACGGAAATTCTCGGCGCAGGCTACGGCCTTGCATGGCCGGCCGAGTGGGGCACGGGGCTTACGCAGTACTGCGCCGATGCCGTGATCGGGAGTATTGTAAACCCCGGAGACGGCATGAGCTTAACATGGTTTGACTGCCGCGAGGTCGGCTCCTCTCTACCCGTCTCCTGGACATGGCTTGCACCGGTCGACCCCGGCGGGATCCGGCTGTGCGGGGTCAATACATACCCTGATTACGAGGTACTCGGCGTGGTCACCTGTGACCTCACCTGGGTCGAGGCTGACTCCGTCCTCAACGCCGGCGTCAATGTGGAGGAGCCGGGAATCGAGCCCTGGACGGGAGGCGCCTCTCCCACCTGGGACGGCATTCAGTCGCTCCTGAAATAGGCGCAGAGCCCCGGGTCACTTCCAGACCAGGGTCAGCCGTCGAGTTCCTTCTCGAAACGCGCGAGCTGCTCCTTATAGTAACTGTCCTCCGGGTCGAGCTCGATGGCGCGCTTTATCGTCGCGATGGCCTCGGCCACCATGCCGTTCCGGAAATAGGCCTCGGCAAGCGTATCTATGATGTAACCCTGATCCGGCGCGAGGTCGACGGCCTTCCGGGCGGCCGCGAGCGCTTCGTCGAGGTAAATGTCGTTTGTGGCGCAGAACCAGGCGAGGCTGTTGAGGCCATCCGCTTTGGGCTCGGGCGCCGCCAGGTTCCGGACGAGCATCGCGCCGATGCGGTCCTTCTCCAGCCGGGCCATCTTCTCGTCTCCCACGGACTCATAGTGGGTCATGTACTTGGCATGGGCCTCCAAGAGCCTCCCCATCTCGTGCATGCGGTATATGCGGATGAGCTCGTTTATGGGGTCGGGGTGGTCATCCACCCTGAGGTCGGTGTACTGATAGCGGTACTCGGGGTATTCCTCGCTTGGCCGCACCACCAGAATAGCGGCCGACTGCATGCCGCGCGTGTCACCGCCCGCGGCCTGCCCGGCGACCAGCGCCGCCAGGAGCTTCTCCCCCATCTCGCCCTCGGTCTCCTCGTACGCCCTCGCCATCCCGGTGACTACCTCCCCGGAAGCGAGGATATTGCCCTGGCATGAGTAGCCGGGCCCCCGGACGCCGCCTGCCCAGGCCGAGCAGCCCGAGCCGGTGAAGTTGTAGGTCCCGCCCCGGGCGTCCACGACGCCGAGCTGCCGGTTCTCCCTCCCGACATCCTCTGCAAGAAGCCGCTTCCCTACTTCTTCGGCGGAGTAGCCCTGCCTGAGGAGGCCGAGCCCGTTGGGCCCGTAGGACCGGTTGGTCTGGGACTGCGTGGCTATGGCCCCCACACCGGCCTCGGCCCAGGAGACGCCCTGGCCCACGGCGAAGGCCCTCGACTGCACGGCAACGCCGAGCTCGCCCGTGAGCGAGTCGTACGCCACGATGGAAAACGTGCCGGTCGGGGTGTCCCCGGCCAGGCAGGCCGGGGAAATACAGAACAGGATTGCCGCCGACAGGATGAGTAAGGAAGCCGCGGCGACCGCGGTAACAGCGGCAACAGCGGCGACTTTGCGGACCGATAGCAGCCTCTTTCCCATGTCACGCCCTCCTCTTTTGCGTTACTCCCGGGTTCATTATATCAGGTCAGCCCAATCTTGCCAGCTCCCGCTCCACCAAATAGAGATTCACCACGTCTTCCTCATTGTACTTGAGGAGCCGCGCCAGGGACTCCTCCCGCCCAAGCGTCCACTCGTGCCATAGCCGCATGGCGTCCTCCCCGGTCACTCCGGCGGTTACCCGCCCTATGCCGAGCTCCCTCTCGACTTGCTTCAGGCCGCCGTAGAGGCCGTGCTTGTGGCAGCGGTCGGCGAGGTCTGTTGACTCGAATGATCGCCTCAGGTCGATCCCGAGGTTGCACCTGATCACGGGCAGGTCGAAGCGATGGCCCCAGTAAGTGAGGAGTTCCTCGGTGCCGGCCAGCGCCTCCATCACGTCGTCCGCGTTGATGTCGGGCAGCACCATCTGGACGAGGTCATGGGGGTGGCGGTAGATCCCGATCACGGTGATCTCGCCGTGGTACGAAGTCTCGATGTCCAGGTAGGACCTTATCTTCATGGGCGCGCGAGCTCCGTTACGACCCCCCGGGGGCGCGGACGATGACGAACCTGTCCACGTAGTCACGCATTCTGTCTATCACTTCGGGCGAGAGCAGCCTGGCCGTCTCCGGCGACTTGAGACAAATGTAGTCCATGAGTATGTGCGAGACCAGATGCCCGCTGTCGGAGACCTCCGTCAGGAAGTCCAGGTACTCGTTATCGCAGAAGGCGGAATCGGCCACCGCCAGCGAGTCCCGCTGCTCGGAGAGAACCTTGTATGCCACGGCCAGCGACATGTAGCAGTCCACGTCCTCGTCGTAAGTCCTCTCATAGCGGGTCTTACCGTAGCGCTGCTGGTACTTGCCTTCGAACTGCCAGACCGCCCGCTGGGATGCGAACACGATCCAGGCCGATGCCCCCACCGGGCAGTCGACGAGCGAGGAATCCACCACCATGTCGAGGTTCCTGCCCCTTGTTTTCTCGACGAAGGCGAGCTCCGGGGCGTCGCGCGTTGCGACGCTGAAGTGCTCCACCATGCCCAGGCGGCCGAGTTCGCCCCAGGCGTCGAGGTTCGTGCGCTCGTAAATCACGGCATCAATGAGCGCCGCGCGGGCCTCCTCGAACTGGCCCAGGTACATGTGGCATCTGGCGAGTTCCATGAGAGCTTCGGAGTTCTTCGGCATGCGCGCTATCACCTGGTCGAGAAGGTCCTTGGCGCGCAATATCTGGCCGTCTGCGAGGAGGATGCGCGCCAGCACTACGTATGACGGGAGAAAGCCCGGGTCGAGCTCGATCGCGCGCCTGATATGCATGAGGCCCGCCTGGCCGGCGCCGGCGTCGAGCCTCTTCTGCGCCTTGCGGTATTCGATAAGCGCGCTGTCCCTCGGCGAGACCTCGGCGCCACCGAGGTCCTCGGGTATGTAGAGACCGTGCGGAACGGTCCCGGCCATGTAGTTGATGACCCGCACGGTCTCGAGGCTGTCGGCGAAGTCCTCGAACTTGATGTGATAGACGCGCGGTGACTCGTCGATGATCTCCACGGGGTTCCGGTCGAGGTCCCGCCTGCCCACAAGCGTGGGACCGCAGGCTGCGACGAGAAGCGCCGCGCCGCATGCTGCGAGCACCACCGCCCGCCATCGGGGGAATTTCGCCTCTATCTCCGCACCTCCCGTGCCTGGGTGAATGAGGGTAACGTCGCGCAGGCAAATGCCTAAGGGTAGAATAAGCAATCGGTTTCGGGAACCAAAGCGGTTTTTGAAGATGGACTATTTTGTGGAAGAGAGCGGCTGTTTTCGATAGATTCGAAGCGGTGCTGTTAGGGTTCAATCGGCTGACGCCATAGCAGAGGGGTAGTCCAGATGAAAAAGGCATTTGTAAGGCTCGCAGTAGTCCTGATCGCGGCGCTCGCGCTTTGTACCTCAGCCGGCGCCGATGGGACCTTCCCCAAAGTCGCGGTTCATATAGAGAAGTACGCGGAGCGAACGTGCGATGAAGAGATGCCCGTCATCGAAACCGAAGGCATCGCGTCCACGTACGGGGGCGTGGGAAGGATAAATGCTTATGTCGTGCTATTCGATTACGAGGAAGTCCAGGGGGCCTCTTTCGGGCTCTCCTGGCCGGAAACCTGGCAGGACGCCATGTGGCATGACTGCGGCGGCGTGCGCCTGGGGGCCATACACCATCCCGGCGACCGCATCAACATCATGTATGAGAAGTGCTCCCGTGGGGGCGAGCCATTCATCCTCGGCTGGCTGAGCGTAACGGTGACGTCTCCCGGGACGATCGACATTTTGCCTTCAGAGGCTGAAGGCGCGGTCGCCATAGTGGACTGCAACCACCAGTCACCCGCCCTCTCCGAGGTCATGTTCACCGGATGCGGAGGCGCCGGCGGGGCCGCCGGCACCGGCACCTCGCGGTTTCTCAGCACGAAAAACCGCACCTGGCGCGTGCGAGCGGACTCGAGCGGAGACGCCCGGACATTGACCCACGCCATAAGGCAGGCCATCCCGGGTGACACGGTCGCCGTGGCGGGGGGAACCTATTCCGAAACGGTTTACCTTAGGAACGGAGTTGCCCTGGTCGGAAGCTATAACATCAGCTTCACGTCGAGGGACCTCGCCTCCTCACCGAGCGTAATATCTCCCGGGAACGGGAAGGAATGCGTCATCGGCGGGCTCGCTGAGGACTCCACATGCGTTCTGGACGGTTTCGTTCTCACGGGCGGCCACGGCAATTACGGCGGCGGCATGGCTCTCCGGAACGGCTCCTCGCCGACCGTGAGGAACCTCATCATATACGGCAATCAAGCCAATATGGGAGGCGGAATTTTCTGCCACGCCTCCTCACCACTCATCGAGAACGTTCTGGTATTCGGGAACGAAGCCAAGAGCGGGGGCGGCATCGCCTGCAACATGGGGGCCTCGCCCCGGATCATCTCGTCCACGATAGCCGCCAACACGGCGAGCGTGGGCGGGGGCGTATACGCCAGGGGCGCGTCGCCCTACATAGAGAAGTCGATCGTCGCTCATCACGCTCGCGGCACCGGCATCTACTGCGAGAACGTGGGCTCGACGGTGAGTTTCTCATGCACGGACGTATGGGGCAACGGGCCCTCGGATTTCGGCGGGGCCGCGAGCCCCGAGATGGGGCTCAGGGACAATATCAGTGCAGACCCGTTGTTTGCGGATGTCGCCGGCCTGGATTTCAAGCTCTCGGGCGGCTCCCCCTGCCGCGACGTAGCAGGCTGCGGCAGGATCGGGAGCAGGTGGACCGGGCCGCCTGAGAAGTAGCACCCGCCTGAGGGCATTGTGATTGGACCCGGGCGGCTGCGCGCAGCCGTTCGCTTTAGAGCTTGAACCGGCACCGCGACATTGTGCTATTCTCCAGGCGCAATCTGACCGATAGTACACCTGTCTAGTTCAAGGGGAGGACTACATTGATGAGCGCCCGGGAAGCCAGCAAGAAAGTATTGGCCGCGTGTAAGAAGAATGACGTCAAGTTCGTGCAGCTGTGGTTTACCGACATTCTGGGCCAGCTCAAGGCCATCAATCTGCCGTCCTCCCAGGTCGAGGCCGTGCTTGAAGAAGGCCAGAGTTTCGACGGGTCGTCGGTCGAGGGCTTCGCGCGGATCTTCGAAAGCGATATGATGGCGCTTCCCGATCCCTCGACTTTCCAGGTGTTGCCGTGGACGAGGGGCGAAGCCACGACGGCGAGGATGATCTGCGATATAATGGACCCAAGGCGCAAGCCGTTCGAGGGCGATCCCAGGCACATCCTGAAAAGGGTGCTGGCCAGAATCGCCGGCAAGAAATACACGGCCTACATGGGGCCCGAGATAGAGTTCTTCTATTTCGCCGACTCCGAGACGACCAGGGTGCTCGATCACGGGGGCTACTTCGATCTGGCCCCGCTCGATGTTCGCACCGGCCTCCGGGAGAAGACCGTACTCACGCTTCAGGCCATGGACCTCGACGTGGAGGCAAGCCATCACGAGGTGGCCACCAGCCAGCACGAGATCGATCTCAGGTTCGATGAGGCCCTGAGGACAGCGGACGCCATCATGACGACCAAGCACGTCATCAAGGAGACGGCCAGGCAGCATGGCGTCTACGCGACGTTCATGCCCAAACCCCTGAAGGGCCAGAACGGAAGCGGCATGCACGTCCACATGTCGCTGTTCAAGACCGGCAAGAACGCTTTTTACAACCGCAGGGGGAACCACGGCCTCTCCACGCTGGCAATGAGATTCGCTGCGGGACTTCTCAGGCACTCCAGGGAAATAGCGGCAGTCACCAACCAGTGGGTCAATTCCTACAAGCGGCTGGTGCCCGGCTTCGAGGCACCGGCCTATATCTGCTGGGGCAGCAAGAACAGGTCGGCCCTCGTCAGGGTCCCGCTCGAGAAGCCCGAAAAGGACCTTCCGAGGCGAGTCGAGTTCCGCTCGCCCGACCCCGCCTGTAATCCCTATCTGGCCTTCGCCGTGATGCTTGGTGCCGGGCTCAAGGGAATCGAGGAGAACTACGATATACCCGACCCCGTAGAGCTCGACGTCTTCCTCATGAGCGAAGCCGAGCGCCGGGAGCACGGCATCGAGTACATGCCGGACAGCCTCTATGCCGCGACGGTCGCTCTTTCGGAGAGCGCGCTCGTCAGGGAGGTCATGGGGGACTCGCTTTTCGAGAAGTTCATCGCCAATAAGAAGATCGAGTGGGACCTCTACCGGGTGGAGGTAACCGACTACGAGCTAAGGAAATACCTTCCGATCCTCTAACCACAATACCTGACCAAAGAACTAACATTTCCCGTCCATCCTGCCGATATATCTGCATGACAAAGGAGAGGTACACCCATGGAGATTCTCATTGTCGATGACGACAGGTTCGTAAGGCGAATCCTCAGGGACGCCTTCGAAGCAGAGGGCATGGCCTGCCATGAGGCGAACAATGGGCTCGAGGCCCTGCGGCTCGCCCGGGAGATCCACCCGGACGCTATCATCCTGGACGTAATGCTCCCGGGGCTCGACGGTTACAAGATCTGCAGGATGCTCAAGTACGACGAGAACTTTGCGGATATCTCGATCGTCATGGTGACGTCCAGGGCCCGGCAGTCAGATCGCGACACGGGCTATCACACCGGGGCCGACCACTATATCACCAAGCCATTCAAGCCCGAGGAAGTCGTTGCAGCCGTCAAGCAGCTGGCGGGAGCCAAGGCCGCAGCTGAGTAAGCGCGATGGCAGGTAAAGGCATGATCACCGAGGACAAGACTATGCCCTCCGCCGGCAAGGCCGGGGGGGAAAAAGAAGAGCAGCCCGAGACTCCGGTTCTGGAGATAGACCCGGATGAGGGCGACGAGGAGAAGCCGGCCGCGGAGGCCGTGGAGAACTCCGCCCTCTTCGACCGTCTCAGGACGCCTTCCATAGATCTCTCGCTCTATATCATTGAGGAGGCGGTCGCCCGTAAGGTGCCCGAGGAGATGGCCAGGCGGCACAGGCTCGTTCCGGTTTTCGAGATCGCCGACTCGCTGACGGTCGCCATGGCCGATCCCCTGGACGTCTTCGCGATCGACGAGGTCCAGGCCCACACGGGTCTCAAGATCGAACCCGTTCTGGCGACGGCGTCCGACATCGACAAAGTCATAGAGCAGTACCTCGTAGATTCCGGGGGCCGGGCGCGAAGGCCTCGACCGGCGTCCAAAGACGACGAGGCGTCTTCCGCAAGCATTCTCAACAAAGTGCTTTCCACCGCGATCAAGGAGGGCGCTAGCGATGTTCACATCGAGCCCGAAGAAGACTTCGTGCGCGTAAGGCAGCGAGTCGACGGGGTGCTCAAGGAGACCATGACGCTACCCAAGAGCCTTGAGCCCACGCTGGTGACGCGCGTCAAGATCCTCGCCAATCTCGACATCGCGGAAAAGAGGGTCCCCCAGGACGGGCGCATACAGATCAAGGTCGGGAGCAGTCAGGCGGACATCAGGGTCTCGGTGCAGCCGACCGTGGTCGGCGAGAACGTCGTGCTTCGAATCCTGGACAGGGAGAGCATATTGAGGGGGACGGCAAACCTCGGGCTCGACCGCGGGCGGCTCAGGGTCTTCGAAGACGCGATAACGCGGCCCTTCGGGATGATACTCGTCACGGGCCCGACGGGTTCGGGAAAGACGACGACGCTCTATTCGGCCCTTGGCAAGATATCCTCGCCCAAACTCAATATCATGACCATCGAAGATCCGGTCGAGTACAGGCTCGACCTCATAAGGCAGACCCAGGTGAATCCGGTGGCCGGCTATACGTTTGCAAACGGCCTCCGCGCCCTCCTGAGGCAGGACCCCGACGTCATCATGGTCGGCGAGATCAGGGACAGGGAAACCGCTGAGATAGCCATACGCTCGGCGCTCACGGGCCATCTGGTCTTCTCGACGCTTCACACCAACGATGCCGCGGGAGCTTTTGCGCGCCTCATAGACATGGGCGTAGAACCGTTTCTGGTGGGCTCCTCCCTGCACTGCATAGTAGCGCAGAGGCTCGTGAGACTGATTTGCGAGAAGTGCAAGCGGCCCGCCGACCCTCCCGCATACGTTCTGGAGAGGTTGAGCCTCAAGAGCGGCGCGCGACAGTTCTGGCACGGCAAGGGCTGCCGCGCATGTCATGGCACGGGATACCTCGGCCGCAGCGGTCTTTTCGAGGTGCTGACCGCGACGGCCGCCATCAGGGATGCCGTGATGCAGCGGGTGCCGAGCGACACTTTGAGACAGATCGCCATAAGAGAGGGTATGGAGACGCTCAGGCAGGACGGACTCAGAAAAGCCCTTGAGGGCAGGACCACGCTCGAGGAGGTCCTGCGGGTTACCACGGCGGAGGAAGCCGCCGAAAGCGAGGAGCGAAGCAACCCTTGAACCATAGACGAGGCTTGCGAAGGAGGTGACCTGCAGCCGCAGGAGAGAGCAGGATTCGGGGGTGAACAGGTGAAGGCCGCACCTTCCCGCAAGCAGTTGACCGAAGATCTGAAGTTGCGAATCCACGTGGAGGGGACAAGACATGACAGGACCATGGAATCAGAAGGGTTTTACCCTGATCGAGGTCCTCGTGGTGGCTGCCATTATCGGCGTGCTCGCCGGTATCCTCGTTCCTATGATTTTCGACAGGGTCGAGGAAGCCAAGGTCGCGAGGGCTGAAGCAGACATTAAGAACATCGCAAGCTCAGTGCTGCTGTTCCACAGGGATACTGGCACCTGGCCTTTCGCGAACACGAACGGCGCCCCGACCCAGTATTTCGAGAGGCTCGATTCCAGTAATTCAATGGACCCGGGCTACAGCGGCGCCAGCTGGCCCAGTGGGCAGTATGACACGTTCTACAACCACCTGACGGTCAACACGCGGAACTACCCGAGCTGGAGAGGCCCTTATCTCGAAAGAGTCGAGGCGGACCCCTGGGGTAATGAGTACCGGTTCTGGGTGAGAGGCTTCACCAACGCCAATGAGCATGCCTGGATCGTCTGTGCGGGACCCAATGGCGATATCGAAACGGATGAAACCGACTCGGCTGCGGAAGGCGACGACATAGCAATCATGCTCAAATAGGCGGCGCCCGGGGCGAAAGCGGGCGTTGAACAGGTGGGCCTCTAATGCCCTATTACAAGTACAAGGCCAGGGATCAGTTCGGCAAGGCGGTGAGCGGAGTGGCGACCGCGGAGGGGCCCGAAGAACTTGAGAACGGTCTCAAGGACTCCGGTCTCTACGTGGTATCCACGAGGAGCGTCGCTAATCCCCGCCGCCTGTCGCACAGGCTGCCGCGGAAGGAACTCATAGCGTTCACGGCACAGCTCGCGTCGATAGCCGGCAGCGGCATCCCGCTCCTTGAAGGTCTTGAGGACATAGCAAGCGAGAGCGACAACATGCTCCTCAAGGAAACGGTGGACAGCATCGTGAGCGAGATCAGGAGGGGAAGGAGCCTCTCGAGCGCCATGGACCTCAGTCCCGCCAGCTTCGGGGCCCTGTACATCAACACCGTGAAGTCCGGAGAGGAGATGGGCGCCCTGGAGAGCGTGCTCGACCGTCTGGTGACCTATTTGGAATGGGAAGAGGAAGTGGCCTCCAGGGTCAAGCAGGCTGCGGCCTATCCCGTGATAGTCGGAATCGTGCTCAGCGTGGTTCTCACACTTCTCATAGGTTTCATACTGCCGCGCTTCGCAGTGATTTTCGCAAAGAAGAACTTCCCGCTACCGCTTCCGACCAGGATGCTGCTCGGAGCGGCGGTAATATTGAGGGAATACTGGTTTCTCGTGCTGGCCGGCATAGTCGGCATCGCGGTGCTGGCCAGAGTCTTCGGGGCGACAGAGACCGGCCGCCGCACGTACGACTGGGTGAAACTCCGCGTGCCCATAGTGGGCGAGCTCATGAAGAAGCTTGCCCTTACGCGCTTCGCGCACACGCTGGCCACTACGGTCGGCTCGGGCGTGGACATAATCAGCGCGATCGACCTCGCGGGGCTGGCGACCGGCAACTTCCATTTCGCGCGCGCCGCGAGGAAGGTGGCCGATAGCGTGAGCTCGGGAAACACGGTGGCGTCCTCGCTCAGGTCGACGGGCATGTTCCCGCCGCTCTTCGTGAGGATGGTATCCGTGGGCGAGACCACGGGAGCGCTTGCCACCATGCTGGAGAAGGCGAGCCAGGCGTATGACCGCGAAGTCAGGCCGGCGGTGGCCCGTATCATGACGGCCTTTGAGGCTCTGGTGACTGTGGTAATGGGAGTGGCGGTAGGGATGGTGGCGCTCAGCATCTTCCTGCCGCTATACAAAATGCTGATGCTCGTAAGAAGGTGACCGCAATGGAGAAGGGATTCACCCTGCTCGAAGTGATTGTAGTGCTCGCGATAATTTCCATATTCGCGGGCATCGTCGGGACGGTCATAGGCACGTCCGTCCTGAGTACGGAAATCGAGGCGAGCGAGGAGAGCATGAACGTGCTCCGTGACGCGCTGCTGGCCTACTACGCGGACACGGACGAGTTCCCGGCCGCTACGGGGAACGCCGAAATCGACCTTGCCGATCTCGTCACCGACCCGGGCGCCACCGGCTGGGACGGGCCCTACATATCAAGCGGCTTTGAGAACAGCGACTTCGCCAGGGATGCATGGAAGAGGCCCCTGGCCTATGCCTACACCTCGGGCGCAACATCATGCTCGATTGCAAGCAACGGCCCCGACGGTATCTCGGGGAATTCAGACGACATGCCGATGACGATAGACGCCACCGCGGTTTACCGCCGGAAGACCGAGAGGGTCCGCCAGGAGCTCGAGGTGGTGAAGGTCGCGGCCCAGGCCTACGCGACCAATAACGGTTTCTATCCGGGCGGGATAGGCGACCTGTTCACAGGGGGCTATCTCAGCGACGAATCATACAGGCGCGACGAATGGCTCACGGCCTACCAGGTGGAAAGCAATCAATTCATAAGTTGCGGGCCCGACATGGCCCCGGGTGGTGGAGATGACATCTACCCTTATTAGCGATCTGGATGCCCGGTTGAGAGCCGGCATCCGTTCGGTACTCAAGAAGACGACGGTCGTGGCCGCGGTCGACGCCGGAACGCGGACCACCCAGGTTGCGCTTGTCGGCGCCCAGGGCGGCCGGCCCGTGATACACAGACTCATCGACGAACCGGGCCAGGCGTCGGACGCGACTGTCTCGCTCATAGAGGAGCGCTCCGATGTCCGCGTGTGCGGGCTCAGCGGCAACGAAGTCAGGACTTACCTGATGCAATTCCCGCCCATGCCGGCAGGAGAGCTCCGGATACTCGCCGAGCGCAGTATCGCCGAGAACCTCCACGCTCAGCCCGAGGTCGCGCTTGAAACGCGGCCGGGCCCGGAGGGCAGGGTCGAGGTCCTGGCGGTAGCCGCATCAGGCAGACTCGTGTCTTCCACCTTCGCGCGCCTCGAGTCGCGCGGCATAAAGGCCGGCGCCGCCTATGCGGACGTAACGGCCCTCGCCGAGTGCGTGAGAGCCGCCTATCCGGGTGTCGAGGACCGGGCAACATGCGTCTTCAACATGGGAGCTACCTGGTCCGAGCTGGTGCTCCTCGACAGGGGACGCCTGGTTTTCTCGAGATCCATCAAGATGGGTCTTACGAATCTCGTGGAATCAATCGCCGACCTCTGCGGCCTGCCGGGGGAAGAGGCGCAGGAGCTCGTCTTCTCAACGGGTGCGGCCGTGAAGTTCGAGGAGGCCGACGCCGGCGACCTTCTGGGCCGCTCCTACGCCGAATCGGTTCGCGACGTAATAGAACAGGTAGTGGTCGAGATCCAGCGCTCTCTCTCGTTTGCCACCTTAAGACACGGCCTGCCGTCGCCCGAGGCGATCCTGCTCTGCGGCGGCGCCTCTCAAGTGCCGGGGATAGCCAGAGTGCTCACCAGGGAGACCGGCGCGAATGTCAAGGTATTCGACCCCCTGGATCATATCCAGCGTGGGGACGACGTCGACTCCAACGTCAACGGAAGCCTCTTCTGCGTGGCCATAGGCCTCGCGCTCCTGGCACTGAGGGAGGGGGCCCCCGCCCTTTTGCCCGCGGGGCGTGCTGAGAAGTCAAACTTCGAGAGCCTCATCCCGACCACCCTGACACTCGCGCTGGTTGCGCTTCTCGCCATCTTCGTGAGCGCCCGCGTGCTCGAATCGAACGCTGAGCAATACGCGGCCGCCGTCGGCACCGAAAACGAGGTACTCGAGTCCATCGGCGAGTGGCTTGACGCCGGCGAGCCCCTGGCGGACCCGCAGGTCCAGGCGAGAGACTATGCCTTCTCGGCACTCAACGAGCCCGCCCCGGTCTGGCAGGACGTGCTGATGGAGTTGACCAACGCGGTTCCGGAAGGGATCGTCTTCGAGCAGATGTCCTTCACCAGGGCGGAGGCTTCGCCCGGCAGCTTTTCAGCGTG
>CAZSBE010000037.1:6478-26582 GCA_964604955.1 uncultured bacterium | reverse complement strand
GCGACCGGCGTCCGGGCGATGACATCGTCCTCGGGCCCCGGGATCAGTCTCAAGCAGGAGGGGCTGTCCTATATGTGCGGCGCGGAGCTCCCGTGTTTCTTTGCCAACATCGTCCGCGGCGGGCCGGGACTGGGCAACATCGCCCCGGCGCAGTCGGACTACTTCCAGGCGACGCGGGGCGGCGGCCACGGCGACTACCGCGTCATAGTCCTGGCCCCGAGCACCGCGCAGGAGCTCTTCGACCTTACCATGCTCGGCTTCGATCTGGCCGACAAGTACCTGAATCCCGCCATGATACTGGGAGACGGCATTCTGGGGCAGATGAGAGAGCCGCTGGTGCTCAGGGACCCGATCGACTACGACCCCTCGTCCAAGAGGGATTGGGCGCTGGGCAACTCCGCCGGCAGGGAAAAACACGTGATCACGTCCGTGAGGCTTGCGCCGGGCACCCTGGAGAAGCACAACATGAAACTCTTCCGCAAGTACGCGGAGATCGAGAAGAAAGAGCAGCGATACGAGCTCACCGCCGTCGACGACGCGGACGTGGTGATTATCGCCTACGGGACCAGCGCCCGGGTGGCCAAATCGGCTGTCGCCATGGCCGCCGAGAGCGCTGATATCAAGCTGGGGCTGATACGGCTGATAACACTCTGGCCCTATCCCAAGGATATCATCAGCCGGTACGCGGCTAAGGGAAAGAAGTTCCTGGTCGTGGAGATGAGCCTGGGCCAGATGCGGGAAGACGCGCTCCTGGCCACCTGCGGAAAGGCCGGCGTTTCGCTGCTGGCCCACACGGGCGGCGGCCTGCCGACCGAGGAGGAGATACTCGAGACGGCCAGGAAAGTCAAGAAAAGCGATGGACCTATAGAAGTCTATCCCGAAGCGGCATAACAAGGCTGGAGGTATACGGCGTGAAAAAGGTATTCGAAAGGCCGGAGAGTCTGAGCGAGAAAGCCAATATGTACTGCCCCGGCTGCGGGCACGGGCTCGCCCACAGGCTGGCGGCCGAGGCTATTGACGCTCTCGGGCTCAAGGACAGGTGCATGGGAGTCGCCTCGGTGGGATGCTCGGTGTTCGCCGACGATTACTTCGATTTCGATTTCATCCAGGCGGCGCACGGCAGGGCACCGGCCGTGGCAACGGGCATGAAGCGGTCGAAGCCCGACTGCATAGTGTTTACGCATCAGGGGGACGGCGACCTGGCTTCAATCGGCGCGGCCGAGATGATTCACAGCGCCAACCGCGGCGAGAAGATCACCGTGATCTTCGTCAACAATGCCATTTACGGCATGACCGGCGGGCAGATGGCGCCGACGACCTTATGCGGCATGAAGACCTCGACCTGCCAGCTGGGACGGGACCCCGAGGTCGCGGGATACCCCATACGCGTCTGCGAACTCCTTAAGGACCTCGAGGGCGTGGCGTACCTGGAGAGGGTCGCCGTGAATACGCCGGCGCATGTCAACAAGGCCAGGAAGGCCGTTCGCAAGGCCTTCGAGGTTCAGGACAAGGGCCTCGGCTTCTCCCTGGTGGAGGTCATCTCGCAGTGCCCTACGGGCTGGGGCCAGCTGCCCAAGGACGCCGTCGGCTGGATCGAGGAGAACATGATTCCGTACTTCCCGCTGGGAGTCTTCAAGGACGTTACGGCGGAAGCCAAGTAGCAAAGTGCGAGTGAGTTTAAGGGGGCATCGATGACAACGAAGACGATTATGGCTGGTTTCGGAGGGCAGGGGGTTGTGTTGATGGGCACGCTGCTTACGTATACGGCGATGAACGAAGGTAAGCAGACGACTTTCTTCCCGTCCTACGGGGCCGAAATGCGCGGCGGGACGGCCAACTGTTCGGTGATCGTCTCCGACAAGGAGATCGCGTCTCCGATCGTCAACCAGCCCGATTGTATTGTTGCCATGAACATAGCGTCACTCATCAAGTTTGAGAACCGCGTGAAACCGGGCGGCATGATCTTCGTCAACTCGTCGCTCATCGACAGGAAGGTCGGGCGGGACGACGTTACGGAGATACGGGTACCGGCCAACGAGATCGCCGAGGGCCTGGGCAACGCCAGGGCCGCTAACATGGTGATGCTGGGCGGTGTTGTCAAGAAGACCGGGGTCGTGGACCTGGACTCGGTCAGCGACTGCCTCGAGAAGGTTCTTTCGAAGAGAGCCATGGCATTGCTTGATCTCAACAAGCAGGCGCTCAAGAGGGGCTTCGAAGAGGTGGCATGACAGGCGCTTCACGGCGCCCGTCCTCAACTCTGCTCAAGCGAGGTATGACCGTTGGTTTGCAGGTTCAGTGACGCGACCATCTCGGAGATGTTGCAATGCGTCGGCAGACCTGGACGGTACTTCGATAATGAGATCAACTTCCCGAAGAAAGCCGAAGGCCGGCTGAAGTTCCTGCTCTGCTTTCCGGACCTCTACGAAATAGGCATGTCCCATCTCGGGTTGCGCATCCTGTACCACGTCCTCAGCAGCCATCCCGATTTCATGGCCGACCTCGCCTTCGCCCCGTGGCCCGACATGGAGGCCTTCATGCGGCGCCGCAGTATGCCTCTCTTCGGCATCGGGACGAGGCTGGCGGCGGGCGAATTCGACATCGTCGGTTTCTCGCTCCAGCATGAGCTCCAGTACACCAACGTGCTCGGCATGCTGGACCTGGCAGGAATCGCTCTGGCATCGTGCGATCGCGCCGAAGGCGATCCCATAGTAATAGCGGGAGGGCCCTGCGCCTCCAACCCCGCCCCCATGTCCTCCTTCATCGATGCCTTCGCCATAGGGGACGGCGAGACAGCGTGCCCGGAGATAGCGGCCGCGGTGCTCGAATCAAGAGGGTCCGGCTTTTCGCGAGGTAAGACGCTGGAGGTCCTGGCGGGGATCGAGGGCGTTTACGTCCCGGCCGTGCACGGCGTCACGCCCGAACCCGGCAGCATCACGCGGCGGGTGGAGATGCAGCTCAAGGACGAGCATTTCCCGACCGAGCCCATAGTGCCGCTGGTCCCCATAACTCATGACCGGCTCTCGGTTGAGATAATGCGCGGCTGCACTCGGGGCTGCCGTTTTTGCTCCGCCGGGATGACGGCGCGCCCGGTGAGGCAGCGCAGCATCGACTCCATCGTGGGGCTCGCCGTGGAGGGCATAGCGAGGAGTGGCTGGGAAGAGGTGTCGCTGGTCTCGCTGTCGACTTCGGATTACTGCGACCTCAAGACGCTGGTGGCCCGGCTGGCTGACGCGCTAGCCGACAAGCACGTCAGCATCTCACTTCCCTCCATGCGGCCGGGGACTTTCACCGAGGAGATAGCCGAGATAATCGGCGGCATCAAGAAGACGGGACTGACGTTCGCGCCCGAGGCGGGAACTCCGAAGTTGAGACGGGCCATAAACAAGAACATCGACGAGGCCGAGCTCTACTCGACCGTGGAGACCGCGTTCAGGAACGACTGGGAGTCGATGAAGCTCTACTTCATGCTCGGCCTGCCGGGGGAGGATGCCGGGGACATTGAGGCCGTCATCAGGATGGTAAAGGGCGTGGAGACCATATGCCGCGGCTACGGCAAGCGCAAGCGGGTGACGGTTTCGCTTTCCCCGTTCGTGCCCAGGCCGCATACGCCTTTCCAGTGGGAGGCCCAGGAGAGCGCCCCGGGCGTTCTCGAGAAGCTCTCGATGATCAAGAGAAGGCTGCCCGGGGGCAGGATCAAGATCAAGTGGCGGGACCCCTGGGTGTCCGTCCTCGAGGGTCTGCTCGCCCGGGGGGGCCTGGAGTCGGGCCCGCTGATCCTGGCCGCCTACAGGTCCGGGGCCCGCTTCGACGGGTGGACCGACTCGTTCGACTTCGACATCTGGAAACAGGCCATCGCGGCCTGCGGCATAGACGCAGCCGGGGCTCTCGGAGCGCGGCCGGGGGATGCCGCCCTGCCGTGGGACCACATAAACGCCGGTGTGAGCCGCGAATTTCTGAAGCGCGAACGCCAGAGGGCCGATGCGGGCGAGCTGACGGCTGACTGCAGGGAAGGTGATTGCAGCGCCTGCGGCGCCTGCGGCGACGAGCCCAGGCCGGGCCCGCAGCCGGGCCGGCCGGCAGGTGAAGCGGCCGCCGCGAGGCGGCGAAAGGCGGCCGGGGAGCCCGAGGGTCCGGATGTCTCCATGCGCTTCCGGGTGAAGTTCTCCAAGCTCGGGCCCATGCGCCTGACTTCCCATCTCGATGTCACGAGGGCCGTCCAGAGGGGCATGCGAAGGGCCGGGGTCAAGGTCGCCTACTCCCGCGGCTACTCCCCGCACCCGCGCATAGCCTTTGGGCCGCCGCTGCCGCTGGGCGAGACCGCGGAGGGAGAGTACTTAGACGTGTTGCTTTCGGAGGCGCCGGGTGAGGGCTGGCTCGACCGGCTCAACGAATGCCTTCCCGGGGGCCTCCACGTGAGCGAGGGGAGTCTCATCGAGAGATCCGCTCCATCGCTGATGGCGAGCGTGAACGCCGCGGCCTATACCATTGTCCTCTGGGGCGAAGACGCCCGGCTTCTGGCCGGCCATGTCGGCGCCCTCCGTGAGGCCATGTCGGCCACGGGTAATCTTATTGACTTCCGCGCAGGGGACATCGACAATGGTAGTGTCGAGGTCGCGGTCAAGGTGAAGCTCGGGGGTAAGGGCGCGCGGCCCGACAAGGTGCTGGCCGAGCAACTGGCTGCGGGTGCAGTCGGCCTAAAGGTCACCAGAACAGCGCTCTTCGTGGAGAAGGGCGGGACACTTTATTCACCCTTAACGGGTTTTAGGGCGAGGATTACATGATAAACCGCGAAATAATCATAAATGTCGAACCCATAGAAACGAGGATCGGCATCAAGGAAAACGGCCAGCTGGTCGAGTACATGGTGGCGAGGTCGGGCGAGAGGATCGGGGTCGGCGACATCTACAAATCCAAGG
Source organism: uncultured bacterium (assembly GCA_964604955.1). GTDB lineage: Bacteria > Arandabacterota > Arandabacteria > Arandabacterales > JALGWA01 > JALGWA01. Next base: position 21,666 of record CAZSBE010000037.1, on the reverse strand, counting down.
TTACAGCCGTGCTGCCCGGCATGCAGGCGGCTTTCCTGGACATAGGCTACGAGAAGAGCGCTTTTCTTCACGTGTCCGACATGAGTGTAGACGTGTCGGACTATGAGGACATCGACGACAGGTATGAAAACGGGGAAAAGGGCTTCACGCCGCCGGCCTCCCATGACAAGGAAGTTCTCATAGAGCAGGTCCTCAAGAAGGGCGACGAGATCCTGGTTCAGATCACCAAGGAACCCATAGGCAACAAGGGACCGCGCGTGAGCTCCCAGATATCGCTTCCGGGGCGGTATCTCGTGCTGATGCCGAACGCCGACCTCGTCGGCGTGTCGCGCAAGATAGACGACAGGGATGAGAGAAGCCGCCTCAAGGGCATAGTGAGCCCCCTCAAACCCGCCGGCATGGGTATGATAGTAAGGACGGCCGGGGAGGGGATGGAAAAGAAGCACTTTGACTCCGACGCCAAGTTCCTGGTGAAACTCTGGAAAAAGCTCGAGAGCAAAGCCGACAAGATTTCCGTTCCGGCCCTGATCCACAAGGACATGGAAATCATAACGCGCCTGGTGAGGGACCTCTTTACCGATGAGGTCGCGCGCGTCGTGATCGACTCCAAGAAGGAGTACAAGGAGATTCAGTCCTACCTGCGCTCCTACGCCCCCGACCTGAGGGACCGCGTGCACTTCTTCCGGGAAGACACTCCCATCTTCGACGCCTATGAGATAGAGCGGGAAACGGGGAGGCTCCTCTCGAGGACAGTGCCGCTCAAGAAAGGCGGCTTCATAACCATAGACCACACAGAGGCGCTGGTTTCCATCGACGTCAACAGCGGCAGGTTCAGGGGCGGCAAGGGGCAGGAGGACACCGCCCTCCGGACCAACCTCGAGGCCGCCAAGGAAGTCCCCAGACAGCTTCGCCTGAGGGACCTCGGCGGCATAATCGTGATCGACTTCATTGACATGGAGATGGAAGAGAACCGTAAGAAGGTCATCGACGAGCTCCGTGCCGGCCTCAAGCGCGACCGTTCGAGGACCAAGACGCTGAGAGTGAGCGAGATAGGCCTGGTGGAGATGACCCGGCAGCGCGTGCGGCCCAGCCTGCTGCAGCTTCTGGGCGAGACCTGCCCCACCTGCGGCGGCTCAGGCCGCGTGATATCCTTAAAATCGATCGAGGGCAGGGTGGAGAGGCACCTGAGGAGGCTCCGCGCCCGCTGCCGCGAGAAGCGCATAGAGGTCTTTCTAAACCCCGAAGTCGCGTTCCACATGCTCTCGGACAGCGCTCACCGCATAATCCGCCTGGAGAAGCGGTTCAGGATGGAGATCGACGTCAAGGACGACCCCAACCTCAGGAGAGACGAGGTCCTCGTGAGGTCGGCCAAGACCGGCGAAGACCTGTCCCACCTGATCAAGTCCTGACCGGGGTGAATCCAATAATAACTTGACACAGGGGTTTCCGTTTGTTAGATATTTCAAGTATAATTACGTAGAGGAGCAGCGGAAATGTACGCTATTATTGACGTAGGGGGCAAGCAACTGAGAGTGAGCCCCGAAGAAGTAGTAAAGGTCCCGCTTATGGCGGCCGAGGTCGGCTCGTCGGTGACGTTCGACAGGGTATTCGCCTTGAGAACCGACGGCGTCGTGAAGATAGGTACGCCGACGGTCGAGGGCGCCAAGGTCACGGGAGAGGTCGTATCCCACGGCAAGGCGGACAAGATCATCGTTTATAAGTTCAAGCGGCGCAAGTTCTACCGGAGAAAGACGGGCCACAGACAGCCCTTTACCGAAGTCAAGATCTCCAATATCGGCGCCTAGGAAGGGATTTTTCTAATGGCTCACAAGAAAGGCGTTGGGAGCTCCAGGAACGGGCGCGACAGCAATGCGCAGAGGCTCGGGGTCAAAGCGTTTGCGGGCGAAGCCGTGACTGCCGGGAGCATTATCGTAAGGCAGCGCGGCACGCATTTTCTCCCCGGCGAAAACGTGGGCCTGGGCAGGGACGATACGCTGTTCGCGCTCATAGACGGAAGAGTTACCTTCGAGAGACAGGGACGCAGTAAGAAGAGGGTAAGTGTCTACGCCTAGAGGGTTCGAATCCGGTTTCGTTTGACTCGACTCGGACCCGTATCCCCACCTATCAGTTTCCCAGAGCTGCATCCTTCCGCCAAGGGGGTGACGAGTTGTGAAGATCAGGTACCTGGGCCACTCTGCGTTTGTGCTCACTTCGGATGACGGCGGGAAAGTCCTCATGGACCCGTATGAGAGCGGAAGCTACGGCGGCGCCGTCGGTTATAAGCCCATCACCGAGAAGGTCGACGTGGTCACGGGCAGCCACGAGCACGAAGACCACTTCTGCGTCGACGGGCTTCCCGGTGGCTATGAAGTCGTCAAGACCCCCGGCAAACACGACGTCGCGGGGTTCTCGATCAACGGCGTCAAGACATTTCACGACACCTCCGGCGGCAAGGACAGGGGCCGGAACGTCGTATTCACCGTCGACGTCGACGGGCTGCGCGTCTGTCACCTGGGCGACCTCGGGCATTTGCTTTCCGGCAAGGATGCGGCGGCCGTCGGCAAGGTCGACGTGCTGCTGATTCCGGTCGGGGGCCACTTCACAATAGGCCCCGGGGAGGCGCTGGACGTGATCAAGGCGCTGGACCCTGCGGTCATCATTCCGATGCATTATAAGACCGACGTTCTGGATTTTCCCATCGCGCCGGTCGAGGACTTCCTGTCGCTCGCGGGGGACCATGAGGCGGCGGGTACTTGTGAAATAGAGCTGACCAGGGATGACCTGGGTCAGAAGCGCATAGTAGTGCTCGAACACCAGCTCTGAGGCGCAATAGGAGTTCCGGGAGGATTCTCAAGATGAGAGAGGTGAACGTCAAAGACTTGAGCGACGCGTTGCGCGACCTCGCAATCAAAACCAACTGCGTCCTGGGCGACCACGAAATCGCGTACATCAAAAAACTGATCGACGTCGAGGAATCTCCCACGGGCAAGGAGATCCTGGGCCTCATGCTCGAGAACGCCCGCATCGCTAGTCAGGAGCAGATTCCCATCTGCCAGGACACGGGGATGGCGGTCGTTTTCCTGGAAATCGGCCAGGACGTGCACCTCGTCGGGGGGGACGTTAACGAGGCCGTGAACGACGGCATCAGGAGGGGCTATGAGGAAGGCTATCTCAGGAAGTCCATTCTGGCCGACTCCATCAAAAGGGTCAATACGGGCGACAATACGCCGGCCTTCATTCATACCAGGATAGTGCCCGGCGACAAGGTCAGGATAGTCCTCGCACCCAAGGGCGGCGGCAGCGAGAACATGAGCCGCTTCAAGGCCCTGAAGCCGGCGGAGGGCATCGAGGGCGTGAAGGACTTCGTCGTCCAAGCCGTGTCCGAAGCCGGCGGCAATCCGTGTCCGCCGGTAGTGGTCGGGGTGGGCCTGGGGGGCCCCTTCGAGAAGGTGGCGCTCCGGGCCAAGGAGGCTCTTCTCATACCGCTGGGCCAGAGAAACCCTGACCCGTTTTACGCCGGTGTGGAGGAGGAGCTGCTGGAACGTATCAACAACACGGGCGTCGGGCCCCAGGGGCTTGGCGGCAGGGTGACGGCGCTTGACGTTCATATCGTGCCGGGCCCGTGCCACATAGCGACGCTGCCCGTCGCCGTGAACCTGAACTGCCACGCGACGCGGCACGGCGAGCGCATCATCTAGATAATCCGGAGGAACAGGATGTCTGAGGCAAAGAAAATAAGGACCCCGCTTACCGACGAGGTCATCAAGGGCCTCAAGATAGGCGATAAGGTCAGCATAAGCGGGGTCATCTACTCCGCCAGAGACGCCGCGCACAAGCGGCTGGTCGAACTCCTGGAGAAGGGTGAGGAACTGCCGTTCGATCTCAAGGGCTCTGTTATATACTTCGTGGGCCCCGCGCCCGCCAAGCCCGGCTACGCGGTGGGTTCGGCCGGACCGACGACGTCGTACCGCATGGACCCTTACTCGCCCGCCCTTATAGAGAACGGGCTCAAGGGGATGATCGGAAAGGGCGCGAGATCGGAAGAAGTCAAACGGCAAATGGTCAAGCATGTCGCCGTGTACTTCGCCGCCATAGGGGGTGCCGGCGCGCTCATGTCCAAGTCCATCAAGAAGGCCGAGGTCATCGCCTATCCCGAGCTCGGGGCCGAGGCCGTGAGGAGAATGGAAGTCGAGGACTTCCCGGCGATAGTCGCCATTGACGCCGAAGGGAACGACCTTTACATAGAAGGCAGAGAGGAATACCAAGTAGGTGGATGATAAGGGAATTATAGGAGTCATCCCGGCTCGCTACGGTTCCACACGCTTCCCCGGAAAACCCCTCGCCCTCATTGCCGGCAAACCCATGGTTCAGCATGTTTACGAGCGGGCCCGGCACGCCCGGCTCCTGACGGGCGTCGTGGTCGCCACCGACGATGACCGGATCAGGCAGGCCGTAGAGAACTTCGGCGGCCAGGCCCTGATGACCTCCCCGGCCCATTCAACCGGGACTGACAGGGCGGCCGAAGTCGCGCACACCATGGACGCCCCGTTCTACGTGAACATCCAGGGGGATGAGCCCCTCATAGACCCGTCGTTTATAGACAAGTGCGCCGACCTCCTGCTGGGTGGGGAGGAGATGAGCACGCTGGTCGCCAGGATCGGTACGAGAAGCGATCTTCTCGACCAGAACGTCGTCAAGGTCGTGATCGACCAGGACGGCCGCGCCGTTTACTTCTCCCGGCACGCGATCCCCTTTCCGCGGAAGTACCTCGACCGTGGCATGGACGTGGACCTTTCGGAGTCGACCTACCTCAGGCACGTGGGCGTTTACGGCTACACGAAAGAGGCCCTTCTTGCGCTGGCCGCCGCCGGCAGGTGCGAGATGGAGGAACTCGAGTCGCTCGAGCAGCTGAGAGCTCTTTATCTCGGAATGAAGATAAGGGTCGGCTTCGTCGGGGCGGGAAGCCTCTGCGTCGACGTTCCCGATGATATCGGGAAGATCGAGAATGCAATCAAAGCGGGAGAGGCAGGCCAATGACAAAGTACATCTTCGTTACGGGCGGTGTTGTGTCATCACTCGGAAAGGGCATTGCTTCGGCCTCTCTCGGTATGCTCCTCAAGCGCCGGGGCCTGAGTGTCTCCATACAGAAGTTCGACCCGTACCTCAACGTCGACCCGGGCACGATGAGCCCTTTTCAGCACGGCGAGGTCTTCGTCACCGACGACGGGGCGGAGACCGACCTGGACCTGGGCCATTACGAACGCTTCCTGGACGAGAATCTCACGCGCGACCACAATGTCACGGCCGGCCAGGTGTACGACTCCATAATCCAGCGTGAGAGGCGGGGGGACTACCTCGGAAGAACGGTGCAGGTCATCCCGCACGTCACCGACGAGATCAAATCGCGCGTCGTGAGGGTCGGGGCCGGCAGGGGAGTGGACGTCTGCATCAGCGAGATAGGCGGGACGGTGGGCGACATCGAGAGCCTGCCATTCCTGGAGGCCATAAGGCAGATGCGGCTGGAGCTCGGTCCCGCCAACACCCTGTTCGTGCACCTTACGCTGGTCCCCTTCATAAGCGCGGCACAGGAGCTGAAGACCAAGCCCACGCAGCACAGCGTGCGCGAGCTCCGGGAGATCGGCATACAGCCGGACATCCTCATGTGCCGCACCGAGAAGCCAATCGGCGACGAGGCCAGGACCAAGATAGGACTCTTCTGCAACGTGGGCCAGGAGGCCGTGATAGAGGCAAGAGACGTGAGCTCGGTGTACGAGGTCCCGCTGGCCCTTCACGAGCACAACCTCGACGAACTCGTCTGCTCGCGCCTCAACATAAGCTGCGCGTCCCCGGACCTGGAGGACTGGGAGGGGATGATCGAGCGCATCCGCCATCCGGGGGGGAGCGTCAGCATCGGCCTGGTCGGCAAGTACGTCGATCTCCAGGACGCCTATAAGAGCATAAACGAAGCCCTGGTGCACGGCGGCATCGCCGGCGACGTCAGGGTGAAGACAGAATGGGTGGACTCGAGCAAGGTCAAACCGGGAACGGCCGACAGCCTGCTGGGCAAGTACGACGGCATTCTGGTCCCGGGCGGCTTCGGCGAGCGCGGGGCGAGCGGCAAGTTCGAAGCCGTACGCTACGCCCGCGAAAACCGGGTGCCTTTCTTCGGCATATGCCTGGGGATGCAGTGCGCCGTGATCGAGTTTGCCCGCAACGTCTGTGACTTCGCGGGAGCGAATTCGGCCGAATTCGACCCGGGCACTCCCTATCCGGTCATAGACCTCATGCCCGAGCAGCGCAACATCGCCAACATGGGCGGCAGCATGCGCCTCGGGGCCTACCCCTGCCTGCTCAGGCCCGACACGGCCGCCCACTCCGCCTACGGCAGGGACGAGGTGTCCGAGCGGCACCGGCACCGTTACGAGTTCAACAATCTCTTCCGGGAGGCGCTGGAGGCAAAGGGCATGGTCGTGAGCGGTACGTCGCCCGACGAGAGCCTGGTTGAGATAGTCGAGATAAGGGACCACCCGTGGTTCCTGGGATGCCAGTTCCATCCCGAACTCAAGTCGAGGCCGCGCAACGTGCACCCTCTATTCAGGGAATTCGTCGCGGCGGCCAAGGGCTACAGGATGAGAACCAGGACCTACGCGGGTGGGGAGGTGGTCACGTGACGGTCAACAGAGTCAAGGTCGGTGACTTCGAGATAGGCGGAGAGGCGCTTACCATTATCGGCGGTCCCTGCGTCATCGAGGATGAGGACATATGCATGGAGGTCGCCGAGAAGATGAAGAAGCTCACGGCCGCGCATGGCATGAACTACGTTTTCAAGTCGTCGTTCGAAAAGGACAATCGTTCGAGCGCTGCTTCATACAAGGGACCGGGAATTGAGCGCGGGCTTGAGATCCTGGCAAGGGTGAAGGAGAGGACGGGGGTCCCCGTGCTGTCCGACGTGCACTGCCGCGTCCAGGTGGAAGCCGCCGCGAGGGTTCTGGACATAGTGCAGATCCCCGCTTACCTCAGCCAGCAGACCGAGCTCGCGGTCACTGTCGGCAGGACCGGCCGGGCGGTCAACGTCAAGAAGGGCCAGTTCGTCGCGCCCGAGGACATGAAGGGCGTGGTCGGCAAGATACGCGAGACCGGCAACGACCGGGTGATACTGACCGAGCGAGGTTCCTGTTTCGGCTATCGCAGGTTGGTGGTGGACATGAGGGCGCTTCCCATAATGCGGTCGCTGGGATGTCCCGTGATCTTCGACGTTACGCATGCCGTCAGGATCTACGGCTACCCCAGCTCCGACCCCAGAGGCGGCGAGCCCGAGTACGTGCCGTACCTGGCGCGCGCCGGGACGGCCTGCGGCGTGGACGGTCTCTTTCTGGAGACCCATCCCTGCCCCGGAGAGGCCAAATGTGACGCGGTGAGCATGTACCCGCTGGCCGACATGGACGGCCTGCTGGGCCAGATAGCCGGCATCGACCGCGCCGTCAGGGCCGCGAAATAGGACCCGTTTTCAACTTGAGGAGGCAGGCTTGGCCATCAAGCTCTTCGGCATGGACGTCGACGGCGTCCTGACGGACGGCGGAATATACTACGGCGAGCCCGGGCTGGAGCTCAAACGCTTCAATGCGCAGGACGGCATGGGAGTCACGCTGCTCCGCATGGCCGGCATACTGCCCTTCATCATTACCGCCCGCGGCTCGGACGCGGTCAAGAGGCGGGCTGACGAGCTGGGCATCGAGGAAGTCCATCAGGGCGTCATGGACAAGATTGGCTGCCTCGAAGAGATTCTCAAGAGGCGCGGCGCGGGGCTTGACGAGACCGCCTATGTCGGCGATGATCTCTCCGACATGTGTGTCATGGTCCGGGTCGGGCTCCCGATCGCAGTCGCCAATGCCCGGCCCGAGATCAAGGCCGTCGCCGGGCACGTGACCGCCTCGGGGGGCGGCGAAGGGGCCGTCCGGGAAGCATGCGAATACGTGCTGAGAGAAGCCGGTTTGCTCGAGGGCCTGGCGGCCCGGTTCCGGGACGGCGAGGCCGCCGCGAGGGGAAAGTGAAAGAGAGCCGAAGCAAAGACAAACTCCCCAGGGTGGGGATGGATATGGACGTTCTCGAGACGGCGAAAGCCGTAATAAGGACAGAAGCCGAGGGCATCGCGCGCCTGGAAGAGCGGTTGGGGGATGAATTCAGGCGGGCCGTCGAGACCATGGTCGAATGCATCGAGGGCGGCGGCAAGGTAATCGTCACGGGTGTCGGCAAGAGCGGCATCATCGCCAAGAAAGTCGCGGCGACAATGAACTCGACCGGAACGACCGCGTTTTTCATGCACCCGGTGGAGGCCGTTCACGGCGACCTCGGAATGGTGAGCGGCAGGGACGTCGTCGTGGCCATATCCAAAAGCGGAAGAAGCGAGGAACTGGCCGCGTTGCTTCCGACCTTCGAACGCCTCGGGACCAGGATAATCGCGCTCACGGGCGATCTCGATTCGGACCTTGCGCGCGAGAGCGCCATCGTCCTCGACGTCGGCATCGACGCGGAGGCCTGTCCTTTCGACCTCGTCCCCACGACGTCCACCTCATGCGCCCTTGCGATGGGGGACGCCCTGGCCGTGGCTATTTTCGTGCGCCGCGGGCTCGAGGCCGAGCACTTCGCCTTCCGCCATCCCGGCGGCTCTCTTGGCAGGCGCCTGCTCCTCAAGGTCGGCGACATCATGCACACGGGGGACGCGGTTCCACTGGTGGCCGAGGACGCGACCATGAGAGAGGCGCTGATCGAGATCATAGACAAGCGCCTCGGTGTTACGGGCGTCACCGGCGAGGGCGGCGCGCTCGTGGGCATTATCACAGACGGCGACATCAAACGCATCCTCATGGGCAATCCGGACGTCAAGGACATTCGGGACATCAAGGTGGGCGCCGTGATGACGCGCAACCCACGCACCATAGGGGCCGGGGAGCTCGTCGCCAAGGCCATCCAGACCATGGAAGCCGACCCGGGACATCTAATCACCAGCCTCATGATCGTCGATTCCAGGGGCCGGCCGACCGGCATACTCCACATGCACGATTGCCTGAGAACGGGCATCGCCTAGGTCTGGCACAGATCATGCTTGACAGGGCCCATTCGTTAGCCTACCATCGAAGCGGGGATCACTCGAGACAGGTCGGCTAAGTTAGTGATGTTTAAGAAAATACGGCGATTCATATCATATGTGTTCGTGAAGTCTCTGATGGCGCTCGCACGGGTGATACCCAGGAGGGCCGGCATCGCCATCTTCGGAAGCCTGGGCGCCATGGCTTACTATCTGCTGCCGCGCTCGAGGAGGGCCGCCTGGACCAACCTGAAGCTGGTCTACGGGGACTCCATCTGCGAGGCCGACGTCAGGCGCATAGCCAGGGCGTCTTTCGCCAGCATGGGGAAGTTCGCGTTCGACGTGGCGAGGCTGCCGGGCGAGTCCCGCGAGAGCCTGGCCAAGCTCGTGCGCATAACGGGCAAGGGCCACTTCGAGAAGGCGCTTGAGAGGGGAACGGGCGTGATCGCGCTCACCGGTCATATCGGCAACTGGGAGATGATGGGAGCGTATTTCGCCATGATGGGTTATCCTGTCAATGTCGTGGCCACTACGCTGCGCGACAACAAACTCAACGACGTCATAAACGAGATAAGGGAGGGGTCGGGGATGAGGGTGCTCGAGCGGAGAAGCGGCACCATGGGGGCCATGCGCTGCCTCAAGCGTGGCGAGGTGCTCGGCGTCCTGATCGACCAGGACACCTCGGTGCAGAGCGTGGAGGTGGACTTCATGGGGGTCCGCGCCAAGACCGCCGTCGGGCCGGTGAGGCTCTCGGCCAAGACGGGAGCCGTCATACTGCCCGTGGCCATGCTCATGACCGATGACGGCAAGTATCATATCGAGATAAAGGAGCCCCTTTGCATAGTCGGCAAGCCGCGGACGGTTCTCGACGATGTCGCGAAGTGCTCCGAGGCGGTGGAGGATTTCATTCGAAGGCAGCCCAACCAGTGGGTATGGATGCACAAGAGATGGAAATCGGTTCGACCAGAAATCTATCAATAGGCCTCGGGCTGGCGGTCTCGCTTGTTCTGGCCGCGGCATGCATGTGCAGCCGTGAGGAGCCGGGCGGGCAGAGGGTGCAGGGCGACAAGCCGCTTCCCGACCAGGTCATATCGGACTTCCGCATCACCGAGACGGCCTCGGGCAAGAAGGAGTGGAAAATGGCGGCCAGCAGAGCTTACATTTACGATAGCAGGGGATTGCTGGAGACCGAGGAGATGGAAGTCGAGTTCTTCGACGAGGAGGGGCGTGTCAAGTCCACCCTGGTCGCCGACCGGGGCGTTATAAACCGGGGCACCGATGACATGGAGGCACGGGGCAACGTGGTCGTGACGGGCAACTCGGGCGTGACGCTGGAGACCGAGACGCTCCTCTGGATGAGCAAGACGAGACAGATAATGTCGGACGATTCGGTAAGAGTCCTGAGGGGGGGAGACGTGCTTACAGGTGTTGGGTTCAGGGGCGACCCCGACCTCGGGTCTTTCGAGATACTGAAGGACATGAAAGCCACCATATATACCGAGGACAAGAAACTGGGCGGAGAGACCGGTGGGTAAAGAGCTCAGGACAGAGAACCTGGTGAAATACTACAGGGGCCGCAGGGTGGTCAACGGCGTCTCCCTTAACCTCAAGAGGGGGGAAATCGTGGGGCTGCTGGGCCAGAACGGGGCCGGCAAGACCACCACCTTCTACATGATAATGGGTCTGGTCAGGCCCGAAGGCGGCAGGATTCTACTGGATGACACCGATGTCACCGAGTATCCCATGTACCGGAGGGCCCGAAGCGGCATAGGATATCTCAGCCAGGAGCCGTCCGTATTCCGGAAATTAAATGTCGAAGACAATGTAAAGGCCATCCTCGAAACGCTCGATACTACTGATAAGGAGAAGGAGGAGAGACTGGAGACCCTGCTTGACGATCTGGGCATTGCCCACCTCAGGCGCTCCATGGCATACACGCTTTCCGGCGGCGAGCGGCGCAGGGTTGAGATCGCCAGAGCCCTTGTGACAGACCCGAGCTTCATGCTGTTGGACGAGCCGTTCTCGGGGATAGACCCTATTGCAGTCAGCGATATTCAGTCTATAATTACCAATCTTCGTACCAGGGACCTGGGCCTCCTCATAACCGACCACAATGTGCGGGAGACGCTGTCCATCACCGACAGGTCATACATCATGGCCGAAGGCAAGATCCTGGTGGCGGGCAGCCCCGATGAACTCGCCAGCAACGCAGTGGCGAGGCGGGCTTATCTGGGCGAGAGCTTCTCGTTGCACTAGATTGTATCAGAGAGGTAGTGACGGATGGACATGAGACAGGACATGAGGCCCGAGCTCCAGCAGCGGCTTGTGATGACGCCCAAGCTGCAGCAGGCCATCAAGCTTCTGCAGATGCCTGCGCTCGAGCTTCAGCAGAAGCTCAAGCACGAGCTGCTGCACAACCCTCTCCTGGAGGACGTCGAAGACGCCGAGGAGGACGAAGAGGTCCAGGAGGCTGAAGTCAAGGCCGCCGATGACGGGGACGACGGCGAATTCAAGGCCGGGGAGAACGAGATTGACTGGGACCGCTACCTCAAGGACGGCTTTGAGATGGGCGCCCAGGAGATCGGCGAACGCGAGGAGTCCGAAGACTTCTACGAGAGGGTCCCGGTGGTGCGGTCCAGTCTCGAAGACCACCTCATCTCCCAGCTGCGCATGACCGTTGCCTCCCCGGAAGAGCTCAAGATAGGCGAGTTCATTATCGGCAGCCTCGACGGGAACGGCTTCCTGACCTGCACCGCGGAGGAGATCGCCGGGTTTGCCGGCGCAGACTTGAAGCAGGTCGAGGAAGTGCTTAAAGTCATAAGGACTTTCGACCCGCCCGGGGTGGGGGCTGCCGATCTCAAAGAGTGCCTGCTGTTGCAGCTGGAGCAAATGGGGCTTGAGGACAGCCTGGCAGCGCGGCTCGTGAGCGAGCACCTGGACGGCCTCCTGGAGAAGCGCTATCGCGAGATCGCGCGAAGCCTCAAGAAGACCGTAAAAGAAGTGCAGTCGGCCGCCGAGGTCGTGGCGGGTCTGGACCCCCGCCCCGGTACCAGGTACTCCTCGGAGGAGCCCAGGTACATAGTGCCCGACCTCATCGTGGACAAGGTCGAAGACGGCTATGTCGTGCAGATCAATGACAAGAACGTTCCCCGCCTTCGGGTTTCTCGCACCTATAAGGACATCCTCTCAGGCGCCCGAAAGAAGAACAAGACCGAGGAGGACTACGTCAGGAAGAAACTGGATTCGGCCCGGTGGCTCATAAGGACCATTGACCAGAGACGGCGAACCATGGTCAAGGTCATGGAGGCGATTCTCGAAGCACAGAGGAGTTTCTTCGACAAGGGGGTCGAGCACCTCAGGCCGCTGACGCTTCAGCAGATCGCCAACGTGGTCGAAATGCACGAGTCGACGGTGAGCAGGGTTACCAACGGCAAATACGTGCAGACCCCGCGGGGCGTCTACGAGCTCAAGTACTTCTTCTCTCCCGGGCTCAAGACGGACAACGGGGAAGACGCGTCTTCCAAGAGAATCAAGGCGAGAATAAGCGAGATTGTCGGCGGGGAGGACAGCAGGCGGCCCATGAGCGACCAGGACATAGCGGCCCGGCTGAAGGACGAGGGGTTCAGCGTCGCACGCCGCACCGTCGCCAAATACCGCGACCAGCTCGGGATCCTCCGGGCGAGGATGCGGAAGGAATACTGACGGCAACTATCGGGAGGGGATTTGGCAGGGCGTATTCCCGTTTGGCTCAAGACCGGTCTTCCGGATCTCAATGCTCTCGCACCTATCCGCAAGAGCGTGACGGCCATGGGGCTGAACACGATCTGCTTCGAGGCGAGATGCCCCAACAAGAAGGAGTGCTTCGAAGGCCGGTCCGTCAGTTTTCTGCTCATGGGGAAAAACTGCACGCGGCGCTGCAGGTTCTGCAACGTGTCGAGTTCGCCCCCTGAAGAGGTCAACCCGGCCGAGCCCGGCGCCCTCAGGCAGGCCTGCGCGGAACTCGGGATGAAGTACGTTGTTCTTACTTCTGTGACCAGGGACGACCTCGAAGACGGAGGCGCGGCCCACTTCGCGGCCTGCGTAAGGGCGGTGAAGGAGCTTGAGGCGGCCCCGGTCGTCGAGGTGCTGACGCCCGATTTCGGGGGGGCGAGGGCCTCGGTGGAGAAGGTGGCGGCGTCCGGAGCGGAGGTTTTCTCGCACAATATGGAAACGGTACCAGGTCTCTTTCCCGAAGTCAGGGACAGGGCATGCTATGGACTTTCGCTGGATATTCTCGATATGGTGAGAAAGGGGTTCCCCGGCGTCATTGTGAAGTCGGGACTCATGCTGGGTCTCGGAGAGACAATCGAGGAGGTGAAGAGAACTATCGGGGACCTCAGGGACGCGGGCTGCATGATAGTCACAATGGGGCAGTACATGCAGCCGTCCCGGCAGCACCATCCCGTTGACAGGTATTATGCTCCAGAGGAGTTTGAGGAGCTGAGGCAGCACGCGGAAGACCTCGGGCTGGTCGCAGTATCCGGCCCGAGAGTCAGGAGTTCCTACCTCGCTAGTGGAGCCTACGAAAAGGCCAGTCTGAGGAGGCAGAGATGCGCATAGAGATCACCTCGAAGTCTTTTGAAATCACGGATAACGTCAGAGAGTATATCGAAGAGAGACTCACCAAGCTAACGCGTTACTTTGACAAGCTGATCGAATGTCACGTCATTCTCAAAGTTGAGCGCATCATATACCGGTTTGAAATCACGCTGCATGGAAACGGCTTCGACCTGTTCTCCGAAGCCCATTCCGAGGACGTGTATGCGGCCTTCGACGCGGCGGCGGGCAAGATGGAGCGGCAGGTCAGGAAGCACAAGGACAAGGTCCGGACGCACAAGGGGCGCAAGCCTGGTATGCAGGGAGCGGAAGAGGCCGGGGACGAAGATCTCGACGAGATGGTCGAGGAGTTCGAAGAGCCGACGAAATGAAACAGGTCCTGCTTTCGAAGCTATACGAGGATCTCAGGGGCCGGCTCAAGCTGAAGCCCCTGAATGACGCCGTGAGTTTCGACATAACCATAAGCAGCCCGGACATCGGCAGGCCCGGCCTGATGCTGGCGGGATTCGGAGAGGGTTTCCCGTCAGAGCGCATACAGGTCTTCGGCAAGATGGAGGTGCTCTATTTGGAGCGCCTCGAGGCGGAAGAGAGGCTCAGGGCCTTCGAGAGGGTGCTGGGCGAGCAGGTCCCCTGCGTAGTGGTCACGGGGGGGCGGCAGCTGCCCGGGGCGCTGGTCGAGAGGGCGACGGAGGGGCATGCTCCCCTGCTCGTGACGCCGCTTTCGGCCACCGAGACGGTGCAATCTCTCTACTCATACCTTCTAAGGGAGCTGGCGCCGGAGACTTCCATGCACGGCACCATGATGGACGTTTACGGGGTTGGGATTCTCATAACCGGAAGAAGCGGCATCGGCAAGAGCGAATGCGCCCTCGACCTCGTGGAGCGGGGCCACCGGCTCGTTGCCGACGACCTCATACGGGTTATAGCCATGCCGCCCGGCATTCTGATCGCGAGGAGCGCCGAGCCCCTCCAGAATTTCGTCGAGGTGCGCGGGGTGGGTCTCATCGACATCGGCAGCACTTTCGGCATAAGGGCCCTGAGGCGGCAGAAACGGGTGGAGGTCAACGTGCACCTCACCGCCTGGGACAAGAGCGTGGCTCCCGAGAGGACAGGTCTCGAAGAGCGCGTAACCGAGGTTCTGGGTGTGAGCATACCGTGCCTTTCCGTGCCTCTGGTCGCGGGTAAGAACGTGGGGGTCATCGTCGAGGTGATAGCCCTGAACCACATCCTCAAATCCTACGGCTATAACGGCGCGCAGGTCCTCAATGAGAAGCTGATAGACCGCCTGAGGAGGGACGGCAAGCACGGTTTCGAGCATATGGACATGGAGTAGCAGCCCCCCAATACGCCGCTTGACTACCGCCCCCGGGTGCAATACCTTTGATTAGCCATGGTTCAGCAAAAAGTCCAGGTAATAAACGTCAAGGGCCTTCATCTGAGCGCGGCAGCTGACGTCGTCAGGACCGCCGCCGCCTTCGAGTCCAATGTGTGGTTGTCAAAGGACGGC
>CAZSBE010000037.1:0-6468 GCA_964604955.1 uncultured bacterium | reverse complement strand
AATGGGCCTTCTGACCCTCGCCGCGGCCATGGGCTCCGAGGTCGTCGTCAAGGCGGATGGCGCGGACGAGGAAGATGCCGTGAGAGCCATAGTGGCGCTCTTCAAGGCCAAGTTCAACGAGGAGGCTTGAGTCCTTTGGCCGACAAGCCCGAAATCGTTATAAACGGGATAGCTGCGTCGCCGGGCATAGCCACGGGCCGGGTCCTCGTATTCACGCGGCACGATATCGACGTACCCTTCAGGCATCTGGAGACGGGCGAGGCGGAGGCCGAGAAAAAAAGGCTCGAAGACGCGATGGCCGCCACGCGCTTTCAACTCCAGGAGACCCGAGACAAGGTGGCCGTGGACATGGGCGAGTCCTATGCGCGGATATTCGACGCGCATGTGATGATCCTCGAGGACAACACCTCGCTGGCCCAGGTCATGGAAAAGATCGACGGCGGGTACAATGCGGAGTTCGCCTTCAACGCGGTCTTCTCGAAGCACGAGAGGCTGCTCTGGGAAAAGGGCGACACCTACATAAAGGACAGGGCCGGGGACATCAGGGACGTGAGGCGAAGAGTGCTCTCCAACCTCCTCGGAGCGCGGCCTTCCCGGGGAGATCTGTCCAAGATAGACGAGCCCGTGATCGTCATCGCGCACGACCTGTCGCCGGCGGACACAGCCCAGATGCGCAGGGAAAAAGTGATGGGTTTCGCCACCGACATCGGCGGCAGGACTTCGCACACCGCCATTATGGCGAGATCGCTCGAGATACCGGCGGTGGTGGGCCTCAACCAGGTCACGACCAAGACCACTGATGGCGACCTCGTTATCCTGGACGGCAACCGGGGCAGACTGGTCGTCTCTCCGACCGCGGAGACTCGGAAGAGGTATGCCGAGGAGCACGAACGCTACGCGAGTTTCACGCTCGGGCTGCTCCGTTACAAGGACCTTCCTGCGACCACGATAGACGGGCACACCGTCACCCTGTCCGCCAACATCGAGCTGCACGATGAAGTGGACTCGGTGTTGGAGCACGGGGCCCAGGGCATAGGCCTGTACCGGACCGAGTTCATCTACATAGGGAGGGAGGGCCTTCCCACCGAGGAGGAGCAGTTCCTCATCTACAAGGACGTCGCGTCCAGACTGGCCCCGGACCCGGTGATAATACGCACCATGGATCTGGGCGGGGACAAGTTCCTGTCAGCGTTCGAAAGCCCCAAGGAAATCAACCCGTACCTTGGCTGGCGGGGCATAAGGTTCTGCCTCGCGAGAAAGGACATATTCAAGACCCAGCTGCGGGCCATCCTCAGGGCCACGCCTTTCGGGGACGTCAAGGTGATGTATCCCATGATATCGAGCCTGGACGAGCTCGTCGACGCAAACGTGGTTCTCGAGGAGGCCAAGAAGGAACTCAAGCGGGAAGGGCATGAATTCAACAACCGATGCGAGGTCGGGATCATGGTGGAGACGCCCGCGGCGGTCATGATCGCGCGCGAACTGGCGCCGCACGCCAGTTTCTTCTCTATCGGATCCAACGATCTCATACAATACGCCCTGGCGGCCGACCGGGGCAACGAGAAGGTCGCCTATCTTTACAAGCCGCTTCACCCCGCGGTGCTCCGCTTCATAGACATGACAATCAAGGTAGGCAAGGAATCCGGAATCTGGGTCGGTCTCTGCGGCGAGATGTCCAGCGACGTCGTATGCGCCTACGTTCTTCTGGGGCTCGGCATCGACGAGCTGAGCACGAGTCCCTATGTCGTCCCGGAGATAAAGGAGAAGATGCGGTCCGTTTACTTCTCGGAGGCGGAGAAGATCGCGAGGCATGTCCTCACTCTCCGGACCGCGTCGGAAGTGGAACAGGCGGTTCTGGAAAAGATGGAAAAAGACCTGCCGGAGCTCCTGCTGTAGCGTCTTTGATTTCAGACTGAAAGAGGTTCTGCCATGCTCGACGATCGGATCGAGCGCTTTGACAAGTCGGACATGCTGGGCACGATTGCCTCGCTGCCCGGGCAGCTCCGGGAGGGACTCGAGATCGGCCGGGACGCCTGGAAAGGGCTCGATGCAGGGTCGCCCGGCGAGATGGTGGTTGCCGGCATGGGGGGCTCCGCCATCGGGGCCGACGTGCTTCGTGCCTACCTCTTAGGCGTGGGGAGCCGCCCCGTTTTCGTCTGCCGCGACTACAACCTGCCGGCATTCGTGGGCGCGGGGACGCTGGTAGTGGTGTCTTCCTACTCCGGAAACACGGAGGAGGTGCTCTCCTGCCTGGAGGACGCCGTCCGGCGAAAGTCGGGACTGGTCTGCATAAGCACGGACGGCGCCGTTCTTGAGAGAGCCCGGGCGCTGGGAGTCCCGTTCGCGACGATACCAGCGGGGCTTGCGCCGAGGGGCGCGCTGGGGTACTCATTTGCGCCGCTTCTGGCGCTGGCCGAGGCCGCAGGTTTCGCGGGGCACGACCGGGACGGGTACGACGAGTGTGTCGAGGTTCTCGAAAGACTGGTCGGGACCTACTCGACCCTCGACGCCGGCAACGAGGCCGTCTCGCTGGCCCGGAAGCTCACAGACCTCTGCCCGCTCATATACACCTCCAGCAGGCTGGATACTGTGGGGATCAGGTGGAAGGGCCAGCTGGCCGAGAATTCGAAGAAGCTCGCCTTCACGAACGTGCTGCCCGAAATGAACCACAACGAGATCATGGGCTGGGAAGTCGAAGACGCCGGCATCCGGCCGGGGGTCGTCTTCCTCCGGTGGGCTGGCGACAACGCGCAGATGGCCAGGCGGTTCGGATTCCTGGGCGAGGTCGTGGAGGAGAAGGCCGGTATCTGCGGGGACTACACGGGCGTTGGGAAGGGTTTCCTCGCGCAGATGTTCTCCTTGATTGTGCTCGGCGATTATGCGAGTGTCTATCTCGCGCTCCTTCGCGGAGTGGACCCCACGCCGGTCGGGACGATCGAGAAACTCAAGGTTCGTCTGAAAGGGAGTTGAACAGGTCATGAAGGCTGTGATTCCAGTTGCCGGCGAAGGCACCAGGCTGAGACCCCATACCCATACCGTTCCCAAGCCGCTCCTCAGGGTGGCGGGCAAGGCGATACTCGGGCACATACTCGATGACGTCGTGGAGCTGGGGATTCGGGACGTGGTGCTCATCGTGGGCTACAGGGGAGAGCATATAGTCGATTACGTGAAGGCCAACTATGACCTCAACGTGTCTTTCGTGGAGCAGGGGGAGAGGCTCGGGTTGGGCCACGCCATTTACCTCACGAGGGACCATGTCGGGGGCGAGCCCATGCTGGTGCTCCTGGGCGATACCATCTTCAAGGGCGACTTCGCGCGCATCGTCGCCTCCGGCGGCAATTACCTGGGAGTCAAGGAAGTGGCCGACCCCGAGCGGTTCGGCGTCGTCGACGTCGAGGACGGCAGGATAGTCAACCTGGTCGAGAAGCCGGCCGAGCCCCGGTCCAATCTCGCCATTGTGGGGATATACTGCATACATGATTCGGACAAATTGTTCGACGCGCTCGAGACCATAATCTCCGGGGACCTCCGGACGCGGGGCGAGTACCAGCTGACGGACGCCCTCAACCTGATGATAAAGCGCGGAGCGGACCTCAAGGCCTTCGAGATCGAGGGATGGTACGACTGCGGCAAGGCCGAGACCCTCCTGGAGACCAACAGGGATCTCCTTGAGATGGCCGGCTACCAGATAACCGTCCCCGGGAGCATCATCATAGACCCCGTGAACATCGCCGGGGAAGTCAAGATCGAGGAGTCCGTCATAGGACCCTATGTGTCGATATCCGGAAAAACGGTGGTGAAACATTCCATCATAAGGAACTCTATCCTGGGCAGCAACGCGCTCGTTGAAAACGCGCTGCTAGACAGCTCCCTGATAGGCGACAACGCCATAGTCAAGGGGCTCTTCAAGAAGCTCAACGTGGGAGATTCATCCGAGATAGACTTTACTTAGGAGTTGAAGGGGAGGTGCAATGAAGAAGCAGAGACATTTGTTCACATCTGAATCCGTGACCGAGGGGCATCCCGACAAGATAGCCGACCAGATCTCCGACTCGATTCTCGATGAGATCATGGCCCAGGACCCCAACGGCAGGGTCGCCTGCGAAACGCTCGTCACGACGGGGCTGGCGTTCATATCCGGGGAGATTTCGACCAACTGCTACGTCGAGATTCCGCGCATAGCGCGCAACCTGATAAAGGACATAGGCTATACCAACGCCGACTTCGGGTTCGACTACGAGACCTGCGCGGTGCTCACATCGATCGACGAGCAGTCCCCCGATATCGCGATGGGCGTCGACAGGGAGGGCGCCGGAGACCAGGGCATGATGTTCGGCTATGCCACCAGGGAAACGCCGGAACTCATGCCTCTCCCGATCACGCTGGCCCATAAGCTGGTCAAGGGTCTTGACACGGCGCGCCGGAACGGCGTCATCGGTTACCTGAGGCCCGACGGCAAGTCGCAGGTGACGGTGGAGTACGTCAACGGCAGGCCGGTGGGAGTCACGACGGTCGTTATCGCCGCCCAGCACCATCCGGACATAACCGAGAAGCAGCTCAGGGACGACGTGATCGAGAAAGTCATAAGCCAGGTCGTGCCCGCCGAGCTTATCAAGGAAGGGGAGACGCGCTTCTATGTCAATGAGACCGGGCGTTTCGTAATAGGCGGGCCCCAGGGGGATTGCGGGCTCACCGGCCGCAAGATAATCGTGGATACATACGGGGGAGTGGGCAGCCACGGCGGCGGGTGTTTCTCCGGCAAGGACCCGACCAAGGTCGACAGGAGCGGTTCCTACATGGCGAGGTACGTGGCCAAGAACCTGGTTGCCGCGGGCCTTGCGGAGAAGTGCGAGATCCAGATTGCCTATGCCATTGGCATCGCGGAACCCGTGTCGGTAATGGTCGATACCTTCGGCACCGGGCAGTTGCCCGATCAGGATATCGCCGGGTTGGTGACCCGCAGCTTCGACCTCCGGCCCAGGGCCATAATGGAGACCCTGAAGCTCAGGCGCCCCATTTACAGGAGAACGGCGGCCTACGGCCACTTCGGACGCGAGGAGGAAGGATTCACCTGGGAGATAGCCGATAGGGTCGAGGACCTCAAGAAGGCGGCATGAGGAGGGATTGATGAAATACGATGTGAAAGACAAGGCATTGGCCGCTGAGGGCAAGCTGAGAATAGAATGGGCGGGGAGGACCATGCCCGTTCTGGCCACCATAAGGAAGAGATTCACGGCGGAGAAACCCCTGGAGGGCGTGCGCATAGCCGCGTGCCTTCATGTCACCACAGAGACGGCGAACCTCGCCATGGCACTGAGGGACGGCGGCGCCGACCTCAGGCTCTGCGCTTCGAACCCGCTGAGCACTCAGGACGATGTGGCCGCATCGCTGGTCGTCGACGAGGGCATCAGCTGCTTCGCGATACGGGGAGTCGACAACAAGGGCTACTACGATCACATCAGGGGCGCCCTGGATTTCTCGCCCATGATAACCATGGACGACGGGGCCGACCTCGTTTCCACTCTGCACTCGGAGATGGTGGACAAGCTGGCAAGCGTCGTCGGGGGCACGGAGGAGACCACCACCGGTGTCATCAGGCTCCGCAGCATGGCGGCCGACGGTGCCCTCAAGTACCCGGTCATCGCCGTCAACGACGCCATGACCAAGCACTTCTTCGACAACCGCTACGGGACCGGGCAGAGCTCCATCGACGGCATACTCAGGGCGACCAATATGCTGCTCGCCGGGTCCAAGGTCGTGGTCGCCGGCTACGGCTGGTGCGGGCGCGGCTTTGCCGGCAAGGCAAGGGGAATGGGTGCCAGCGTGATCGTGACCGAAATAGATCCTCTTAAAGGGCTCGAGGCCAAGATGGACGGCTTCGACGTCATGCCCATGGATGAGGCCGCCGGGATCGGCGACCTCTTCATCACGCTCACGGGAAACCGGGACGTCGTGGCGCGCCGTCACTTCGGACTCATGAAGGACGGGGCCATAGTCTGCAACTCGGGCCATTTCAATGTGGAGATCGACATAGAGGGCCTCGAGCAGATCAAGACGTCGAAGCGCAATGTCCGCAAGGAGGTAGTCGAATACGGTCTCCCCGACGGCCGCAAGATCTTTCTGCTCGGCGAGGGCAGGCTCATCAATCTGGCTGCGGCCGAGGGGCATCCGGCGTCGGTAATGGACATGAGCTTCGCCAACCAGGCGCTCAGCGTGGAGCATATCGTGAAGTCCGGGAAGGACCTCGGGGTCGGCGTCCAGCCGGTCCCGCCCGAAATTGATATGGAAGTCGCGCGCCTCAAGCTCAGCGCCATGGATGTCAAGATCGACAAGCTCACGCCCGAGCAGGAGAAGTACCTGGCATCCTGGGAATTCGGCACCTAGCACCACGCCGGGGTCAGCTCTTAAATGACGGGGTCAGGTCTTGAAATGCACAATACCGCCGGTGGCGGACCGCAGGCGGTCTCC